>NZ_NEWJ01000043.1:0-3431 GCF_002135045.1 Halorubrum sp. SD683 | reverse complement strand
GTCACCGGGGTCGCCGTCACGGCGCTGACCGTCGTTTCCGGCGCCGCGTTCCTCCGCCTGAAGGCCCGAGACGCGCTCCCCGAGACGGTGACTGAGATCGGCGTCGGGGCCGTCGCGGCGTACCTCTTCGCGGTCGCCGCGACCCTCGGCGCCCTGGCGACTCGGCTCCCCGCCGGCGTCGACGCGCTGCTATCGCCCCCGGTGCTCGCGCTGGTCACCGCCTCCGTCGGGCTCGGCGTCGGCTACGGCGTCGCGCTTCGACGCGGGGCGGACCTCGCCGCGCTCGCGGCGGCCGCGGGACTGACGTACGGGCTGACCGCGGTCGTCGCGGTCCTCATGTACCCGCGCATCGACCCGGCGACCGGGGCGACGGTCGGGGAGGCCGTCGTCTCGACGCTGCCGCTGAACCTCATGTCGATCGGCGCGGCCCTGCTGTTACCGCTGGTCGCCGTGTACTTCGCCGTCCTGTACTCGGCGTTCAGCGGCCCGATCACGGCCGAGGAGGCGTACTGAGATGAGCGACGGCTCGGAGGCGCACGCGCCGACCCGGCGGTCGTCGGTCGGAACGCTGCTGCTCTCGCGCGTGGTCATCACGTGGGCGGAGCTCCTCGTCGTCGGGTTCGGCGGGGCGGTCGCGGGCGGCGCCGCGTCCGGCCCGCCGCAGCTCGTCGTCTACTTCGCGACGGTCCTCGCCGCGGTCGCCGTGTTCATGTTCAACGTCGACCGGCTCGTCGCCGCCCGCATGCGAGAGGCGACGTGACCGGAGTGCGCCGCGCCGAGCGTCAGTCCGACCGACGGCTCGACCGCCTGAACGGACCGACGCCGTGGCGCTTGGCGACGATGCCGAACAGCAGCGCGGCGCTGGGGAGGAAGAGCAGCGCGCCCAGCGCGGTGACGGTGTCGTCGTGGGTCAGTCCGAGAGCGAATCCCCCGATCCCGGCGGCGAGCGCGAGGAGGGCCGGGATGAGGAGACGGCTCCGGAGCGCGGTCGGCGTCTCGCGACCCGAGGGTGAAAGCTCCATACGAGACAACGTAAGTGCGTCGGGCCCATATCACACGCGTTGTCGAGGGACAACTTCCCGCCGGGACGCGGCCCGACGCCGGCGAGGTCACCGTCACCGCCGCGAACCGAGACCGCACGACCGGACCAGTCACCGCCAGATGTACGACTTCAGCTTCGAGATAACGTACGAGCCCGGCGCCGACGAGTACGTCGACCTGTTCATCGACCGCGGCTCCCTCCAGTCGGAGGCGACCTACTCGTGTCTGGACCCCACGGAGCTGTGGAAGCTCGAGTCGGTGACCGGCGACGCGGCCGACCTCGACGCCGTGGACGAGCTGCTCTTAGACGAGTCGGTCGACCGCGAGTCGATCAGCGGCCGGGCGTGTCGCTCGGCCCGCGCGACGAGCCTGTTGACCGAAGAGCAGCGGCGGCGGGTGGCGTACACGTACGTCTCTGACGTGGACTACTGCGAGTCCGTCCCGCTCATCACGGCGAAGTACGTCGACGGGGGCGTCCTCTTCGAGCAGACGCTGTCCGGCGACACGATCCGCTGGCGCGTGCTGGTCCAGGACGACTCGAAGATCGGAATGTTGTACGACACGCTGTCCGCGAAGCTCGGCGACGGGCTGTCGTTCTCCTTCGAACACCTGACCGAGGTCGACCACTGGGAGAGCGAGCTGCTCTCCCGGCCCGACGTGCCGGCCGAGCAGCGCGAGACCCTGTTGCTCGCCGTCGAACGCGGGTACTTCGAGACGCCGCGAGACGTGACGCTCGACGAGCTCGCGGCGGAGCTCGACGAGCCGCGCTCGACGGTGTCGTACCGGCTTCGACGCGCGACCGCGGAGCTGGCGAAACGGTTCGCCGACCAACAGTCATGACCGCAGAAACCCCACCCGACGACGATCAGCGGAAGCCCACAAGCGCGTCGCTAGCGGGGCGGTACGCGACGGACGTGCTCGTCAGCCCCGACTGGGTCGACGCCCGCCTCGACCGGTTCGACGCCGCCGACCCCAACCTGCGCCTGCTCGAGGTCGACGTCAACGCCTCGTTCTACGAGGAGGGGCACGCGCCCGGCGCCGTCGGCGTCGACTGGCGCACCGAACTCCGGTCGACGGAGGTACACGACATCCTCTCTCCGGAAGAGATGACCGCCTTCCTCGAATCGAGCGGGATCACCGAGGAGACGACCGTCGTCATCTACGGCGACAACCGGAACTGGTTCGCGGCCCACCTGTACTGGCAGCTCACCTACTACGGCCACCCGGACGTCCGGATCATGGACGGCGGCCGAGAGTACTGGACGGAACACGACTACCCGACCACGACGGACCCGGTCGACCCGCCAGCCGTAGCATACGGCGACGCGCCCGACGCGCCGGCCAGACCGGCGGTGCGGGCCGCGCGCACGGACGTGCGGGCGGCGCTCGACACGGACACGAAGTTCGTCGACGTGCGCCTGCCCGAGGAGTTCCGGGGGGAGATCACGAAGCCCCCCGGCAGCAACGAGGGGGCGATGCGGGGCGGCCACATCCCCGGGGCGACGAACGTGTTCTGGGCGGAGAACGTCCGGCCCGACGGCCTGTTCAAGTCGCCCGAGGAGCTGGCGGCCGTGTACGAGTCTCGGGGGATCACCCCCGAGGACGACATCATCGTCTACTGCCGGATCGGAGAGCGGTCGTCGGTGACGTGGTTCGTCCTCGAGGAGCTGCTCGGCTACGAACACGTGCGGCACTACGACGGCTCCTGGACCGAGTGGGGGAACATGATCGGCGTCCCGATCGAAGTGGGCGAGCCCGACGGCGGCTAGCTACTCCCGACGACGGCCCGCTGTTGTCTCGGCGGCGGCTGGGTACTGCCTTCGAATCGGGGCTAGCCGCCGCTCTCGGCCGTCGAGACCGGTCGTTGTCCTGCGCCAAACGGTTACATTAGCCGCTGTGCGCGCAAACGTCGGTAATGAGCGGTTCTCACGCCGAGCGGAGGGCGAAGCGCACAGGAGGCCGGGGCGGAGACCGGCGAAGCGAACCCGCATCGCCGGTCGGTGGCGATGAGTGACGCCGGGTCGAAGCGGGGCGAGTCCGGCTCCGTCCGGCGGCTCCTCGACGCGCTGAGCGAGGAAACGAACCGGACGATCCTGTCGGAGCTCGACGAACCAACCTCGGTCGCCGAGCTCGTCGAGGAGTGCGACATCCCGATGTCGACGGTGTACCGGCGCTTGGACACGCTCGAGGACATGGACCTGGTGACGGAACACGTCGCGGTCGACGCCGAGAGGGGTCGGTATCGGCTGTACGAGCGCAACGTGCGCCGCGTCACGATCACCGTCGACGAGGACGGGCGGCTCGGGACCCGAGTCGAGCGCCCGGCCGGGAACCCCGACGAGACGGTGACGTGGCGGCCGGACGGCGAGTGACGGTCGGGCTGGTAGTGC
>NZ_NEWJ01000042.1:0-24504 GCF_002135045.1 Halorubrum sp. SD683 | reverse complement strand
GGAGCAGGCCGCTCGGACCTACGGCTTCCTCCGGTCACTGAACCTTACTGGGGCACCGATCCACAGTCTCGTGGACTGTATCGCTGTCAATGTATTCCGCTAGTTCCGCCAGTCTACCGAAGAGCGTCCTCCGTTGTCTCCAGATTCATCCCGATGCGTCGTACCGCATGACGATCGACTCGCCCAAGGAGATGGTATAAATGGCTGAGGAGGTCGGCCGCTTCGAGGCCGATCCCCCCGCGCCGTCTTCGTTCTCCGACATCCCGACGACGAAGTCGAGGACCGTCTGCGCGCGGTCACCCGACATAGATCCACACCCCCAGCGCCAGCGTCATCAGGACCACGGCGTACTTGACGCCGGAGACGAGCTCCGCGTCGCGGATGTAGCCGCTGATGAACCCCGAGAGGATCGCCTGGATCGTCACCGCGTGGAAGAAGAGCATCGAGAGCACGTCCGGGTCGACGCCGCCGCCGCCACCGAACCCCGCCCCGCCGGCGCTCCCGCCGCCGTCGCTCTGGGAGACCAGATCGCCCATCACGTCGATGAACTGGGTCTGGAGAATGGCCATCACGCCGAGCAGGGTGATGTACGTCATCACGATGATCGCCACCTGCATCCGGGTGCGCGACTTGCGCTCGCGCTCGATATCGTCCTGGTTCTCCGAGGCCTGCGCGGCCGTCGTCAGCACGTCCGTGATCTGCGAGGAGGCCTCCTGCGCCTCGGCGATCAGCTTCACCGTCCGTGCGAGCCGGGGCACCGCGTACGAGTTGTTGAACTCCACTAAGGCGTCGCGCAGGCTCATGCCGTAGTTCACCTTCGCGTGGATCACCTCGAACTCCTCCGCGAGCTTCCCGGTCGACGTGTCCGAGACCGTGCGCACGGATTCGAGCAGCGTCTGCCCGGTGTCGTTCGCGGAAGAGAGCTTCCGGAGCGTCTCCGAGAGCTTCCCGGTCACCGCCCGCCGCGAGCGCTGGTGCCACTCGTAGAATACCCCGAGCGGGATCATCACGACGTAGGCGGGCACGTAGAGCCAGACGAACGCCGACCACACCGGCCGGGCGATCCAACCGTCGACCGTCGTCGGCGCCGAGCCGGCGGCGACTGCGACGCCGACCAATGCGAGCGCCGCCGGCACGGTCAACGCGAGGGTGTACAGCGGGTTCTCGCGCAGAAAGATGTGCGGCGCCGAGAGGATCTCCCTCGTCTTGTGGGTCCCCTCGCGGTCGCGAATGCGGTCGAAGACCTCGAAACTCCCGACGAACGACTCCACGAGCCCGAAGTGGAGCAGCCCCTCCCGACTCGTCTGCCGGAGCCGCTCGCTCCCGCCGTCGGGCTGGAGGTAACCGTCGCCCGGGTCGTCCTGTTTCACCGTCGAGACCAAGACGAGGAAGCCGACGCCGACGAGCGGGATGAGCAGGTACACCGTGACGTACAGGAGCCGGTCGTCGGCCTCGCCCATCATCCCCATGATGACGAGGATGATGATGAGGAGGAGCGGGAACAGGGAGAGCGTCATGTACATCTCGCCGAACAGCTCCAGTGTCTCTAAGGTCATCTCGCGCTCCTGTTTCGACGTGCGGAGGTGTTTCTCCTTTTTGTCCTTCAGGAAGCCCTCCATGTCGCCGCCGGAGTTGACGATAGAGAGCATGTCGGCGAGGAACTGCGAGAGCTCGTCGGAGGGGGTCTCCAGCGACTGCTGGCGGATCGCGTTTCGGTAGTCGGTCCCGAAGTACTCCGTCTCGTTGACGATGCTCTGGAACTCGCGGGACACCTCCCCGTAGGTGTCCTCGGCGGTCGCCATCGCGCGGAGGATCTCGAGCTGGTTGAGCCCGCCGACCGATAGCGCGTACATGAACGACACCGAGTCCGCGAGCAGGAGGTTGATCTCGCGCTTCCGCGAGGAGGCCCGCGAGTACGGGACCGCGACGAGCCCCCCGAATCCCACCGCGAAGCCGATCGAGCCGAAGACGAGCCCGCTGAGGAGCACGGCCGTCGGCACGACGAGCGAGCGCAGCGTCGCCTGAACGCCCGGCGTCGGCGCGGGGATCCCGAGCGAGAGCGCCTCCGGATCGATCAGCCCGAGCGAGAACACGCCGTAGCCGACCAGCGTGCCGAGCGCCCAGAGCGCCCCGCCGACGAGGAGGCCGACGGCCAGCGCCAGCGAGACGTACATCTCGACCTGGTCCGGCATCCGCGCCTCCGCCAGCTTGCGCTCCACGTCCGCGACGAAGTCGCCGTCGGCGTCGAACAGCAGCTCGAATATCGGGTAACACAGCTCTGCGAGCACGTTCGCGTCCACGCCGCCGTCGCCCGCGTCCACGTCGAGGCTCACGGCTCGGCCCTCGCGACGGACACGGCGCTACCCCTCCTCCGCGGGCTCGACGGCGCCGAACCCCCAGTCGTCGATGTCGTCGGTCGCCGCGCCGTCGGCGTCGTCGGTCGAGGCGCTCTCCGCGTCGTCGGACTCCGCCTCACGGTCATCGGAGTCCGCCTCGCCGCCGGAACCGACCGCGCCGCCGTCGGCCTCCGCGTCGGCGGTCTCGTCCGTTTCGGGGTCGGCGGCGCTGAACCCCTCGCCCACGTCGGCCGACGCGTCCCCCTCGGACCGCGCCGACGGGGCCGAGAGTACGTCGACCCCGTCATCGAACGGCTCGCCGAAGTCGATGTCCCCCGGCGCGCCGGAGCCGTCGTCGGCGGGAGCGGCGCTCGCTTCTGGAGTCCGTTCGAAATCGGCGTGACTCGGGTCGGTAGGCGGCTCCGGCGAGGAGTCGGCGGTGGGGTCGGGGTCCGTCTCCACGGGATCGCTTCGGCCCGAGTCCGAGCCGCTCGGCGCTCCGTCGGCCGCGGTCGCCTCCGTGGCCGCCTCGACGAGCGCCTCGCGGTCGCCCGTCGACTCTGCCTCGATGTCGCGGGCGTGGTCCATCTCGAGGAGCGCGTCCGCGACGGAGTCCGGCACGTCGCCCCGATAGGTCTCGAACAGGTCCTCGGCCGCGTCGAGTATCTCCGCGGCCTCCTTCTCGCCGGCCGCGTCCGGCGTCGGACGGGGGACCAGCTTCTCCTTCTCGCGGTCGACGTTGATGAGCACCGACTCCATCTCGCGGAGGTCCTCCAGCGACCGCTCCAGCTCGTCGTTGGCCATCAGCGCCAGCACCGTCTCCGGGTCGTTGATGAACGCCTGAAACGTCGCCGCCACCTGCGCGTAGCTGTTGAGTCCGCGGTCGATGAGGTACGCCAACACGACCCGGCGTTTGCGAAGCTCCTCGTCTAGCATCGCCCGACTCCAACCGCGGTCGAACATGATGTCTTCGAGCGTGTTCGAGTCGCCCATCTGGAGGAACTCGTCCGTCTCTGCCTGCCACTGGAACACGTCTTGGACGTTGATTTCGTCGTTTTCGGCGTCGTAGTGGTTGATCTCGGTGATCGACTTGTTCCGGCGCACCTTCTTGCCCTGAACGCGGGTGGAGGTCTGGATGGAGACCAGGTCCAGCGCCGTGAACATCGTCTTCGAGACGTTGATCGGGTCGGTGGTGAACCGCTTGAGCACCTCGCCCACGGAGTCGGCGTGAAACGTCGTGTAGGTGGTGTGCCCCGTGGACATCACCTGGAAGGCAGTCCGCCCCTCTTCGCCGCGAATCTCGCCCATCACGATGTAGTCCGGTCGCTGCCGGAGCGCGGCCTCCAGCAGGTCGAACTCGTCGATGTCGCCCTTGTCGTCGTCGGAGAAGGAGGGACGGGTGACGGAGGCGATCCAGTTGCGCTGGGGGAGCTCCACCTCGCGAGTGTCCTCGATGGAGACGATCTTCGCGTTCGAGGGAATAAAGAGGGAGACGGCGTTCAGACTCGTCGTCTTCCCGGAGGCGGTACCGCCGGCGAAGATCAGGCTCTTGTGGTTCTCGATCGAGAGCCAGAGGAACGCCATCTCGTCGAGCGAGAAGGTCTTCCAGTTGATCAGGTCGATCGGGGTGAACGGGACGTCGTTGAACTGGCGGATCGTGTAGTTGGTCCCGTGGTCGGAGACTTCGCTCCCGAGCGTGAGCTGCGCGCGCGAGCCGTCCGGGAGGGTGGCGTCTACCTGCGGCCGGCGCTTCGAGATCCCCTTTCCTGACCGCTGGGCGAGCTTCACCACGAAGTCGTCCAGCTCGTCGGTGCCGTGGTGGACGTTCGAGATGATCTGCTCGTACTCGGAGTGGTAGACGAAGACGGGGGAGTTGTAGCCGTCACAGGAGATGTCCTCGACGTTGATGTCGTACTTGATCGGGTCGATGCGCTCGTAGCCGACGAAGTCCCGCTTGAGGTAGTACAACAGCTTCTCGACCTGGTGCGCCGAGAGGGTCCGGGCGTCCTCCGCGAGGACGGCCGGCTCGGGGCGGGCGCTGATCTCCGGCGGGTTCGCCGGCGACTCGACCGGGGGCTCGTACCCCAGTGACTCCGCGATCCGCCCGGCGATCCCCGCTGTCGGGTCGATGCCGAACCGGTCGACCAGCGTGTCCGCGATCCCCCGCTCGTCGCCTTCGTCCTCGTAGAGCCCGTAGCGGTCGAGCAGCGTGCGCGCCTCCTCGACTATCACCTCCTCGCGGAACGACTCGTCGCCGCCGGCGATCGACTCGTCGGCGTACTTGATCGAGGTCCGGAGCTTGCCGGTGAGGAACTCCGTGAGGTCCGCCTCGATCTCGGTCCGGTACGGCTGGACGACGTAGTACTTCGCCTCGTTCTCCTTCCGCGACCGGAAGACGATGACGAACGCGTACGGCTTGTTCACCCAGTAGCGCTCCTCCTCGCGGAAGTGCGTCTTCTTCTGCATCGGCACCGCCTTCTCCAGGTCGTACCGGTTCGTCAGGGTGGTGTGACCCTCGTCGGTCGAGAAGAAGGCGTCCTCGTCGAGATCCGGGTTGACGTCGACGGTGCGCTCGTCGACGAGGTCCGCGAGGTCGGCCGCGGCCTCGCCGCCCGCGCCGAGTAGCTCCTCCGTGCGGTCGGGGTCGAAACCCAAGGCCTCCGTCTTGTCCTCGTGGGTGAACGACAGCGGCTCGTCCTCTCCCTCCTCGTTCTCCTCGGTCGGCCGGTTCCCGTCCTCGTCGAGGAAGAACTCCTCGCGGTAGTCGTCCCAGGTGTAGTACCCTTTCAAGACGGGGACGGAGTAGGGGTCGTAACGGGCCGCGCACAGGTCCCAGAGGGCGTCGCCGACCGCCGCGGCGGCGCGGAAGCGGTAGTCCGTCTCACTCGGGTCGAAGCCGAGCAGCGTCGCCGGATCGAACGCGACTCGGTCCCACTCCTCGGGGGTCGGCGGGCGGGACGGGACCGACTCGACATCGGCTCCATGCGCAACGACGACGCCGGAGACGCCCTCGCGACCGACCGACCGGTCGAAGACGGTTCGTGGGATCGGTTCCGCGGCCGCTGCGGTCTCGGCACCGGGACTCGATGTCGCCTCCACGCCGTCGCGTTCGTCCTCGAAGGAGAACGTCGCGTCGTCCGGGTCAGCGTCGGCATCGACCCCCTCTCTTTCTGCGTCGTCGGTGCCGTCGCCGCCCCTCCCGTCGCCGTTGGCACCGTCTCTCTCGCCTTCGGTCTCATCCTCACCCGCGGCGGCTGCGGGCGGGGTCACCCGCCGATCGCCGGTCGGCACGACGGCGGCACCGCTAAGAACGACCGCGTCGGGACCGACGACGAGCGTCCCTCGATCCGGAGTGCCGTGTCCGGGAACCGCCGTCTCGCCGTCCGCCGCGAACGGCTCGTCGACCCCGGCGGTTCGGATAACCCCGTCGACGCCGTCCGGCAGGTGGAGGGCGACGGCGTCCGCCGGGACTACCGGCGCGTCCGGCACGTCCGCGTACACCCGCGCCGCTGCGTCCTTGTCCCCGCGATCAGCGAGCAGCGTCCGCCACGTGTACCGGTCGGTGACGACCGGCGGGCAGTCGCTCGTTCCGTCCCCCTCCTCGAAACTCACGTTCTCGAACGCTCGGTCGTCCGTTTCGTCTGTTTCGTCCGCCTCGCCCGTCTCGTCCGTCGATACCTCCTCAGCGCCTCGCGTCTCCGGTTCGGCAGGGTCCGCGTCCGAATCGGCTGACCCGGACCCGTCGGACGCCGATCGACCGCCCCCGGTGTCGGATTGGAGGGCGGATCGTTCGACATCCTCGTCGCTCATAGTTCCGGGAACGCGCGGTCCGTTGAAAAAGGTGTCTCGCAAAACACCGCGATTGATAATCGACTGCGGACGGGCGGATTTTAGTCCCCCGCGCGCCGACCCTCCGTCGTGTCACGCTCCGACCGGTTTCCGCGACTCCGCCGACTGCGTCAGCGCGCGGTCAGGCGGCGCGTCCGGGCGGCGATCGCCGAGGAGCTGCTCGGAACCCCGCGGAGCCTCGCCGTCGTCTGCGCGTTCACCGCGTTCATGTTCGCGGTCGGAGTCGGGTACTACGCGCCGACCGCGGACGAGGTGCCGGTCGTCCTCTGGCCGCTGTACGCGGACTCCGCGGTCGCGGTCGCGCTCGGCGGCGGCGTCCTCGCCAGCGTCGTCCCGACCGTCCGACGCGGCGGCAGCGTCACCGCGGACGCGCCCACCTCTCGCGGACTCGCGTACCTCCACACGGTCGCGTTCGTCTGGCTGGTCCAGTTCGGGCTCTGGCCGCTGGTGTCGCTCAACCTCGCAGTCGGTCAGTACGTCTCCGCGCCCGACGCGCTGATCTACTACTGGGGCGTGATCGGGACGCACCTGTTGTTCGTCGGACTCGCGCTCCTGTTCCCTGCGTTCGGCCGCACGACCCGCGGGGCGCTCGCGACCGCGCTGGGGCTCGGCGTCGCGAACGCCGTCGTGGACTACGGACTCGGATATCACCCGCCCCTGTTGTACGAGCCCGGCCCGGGCCTCACCGCCGCGACGCTCGCAATCGCGGTCGGTGCCGTCACGCTCGCGGCGCGCTCGTTCTGTCGGGTGGGTAAGGGACCGGCGTAGTACATCGTCTGAAACGGTAGATCCCCTACACGGTGTTAAATCACAAACAGGATACGCTGATCCGAGCGCAAGCGGTACGAAAGGGCACGGCGGGATCCACGCGAGCGAACGCAGTGGGCGAGCGTGGAGCCAGTCGCGCCCGTAGCCGAGCGAGGCGAAGGAACGGGCGCGACGGGATTCGAACCCGCGATCGAGAGGTTAGGAACCTCTCGCCCTGTCCGCTAGGCCACGCGCCCAAGACGGGAGGAGAAAACGGGACCGCGGTGATCGGTCGGCGTCGGGGACGACTTACGCGCTGGTTTCTTTGTCGGTCTCGGTCTCGAGGTCGTCGAACTCGTCGTCCTCGTCGTCGAGCGTCGAGTCCGCCTGCTCGCCATCTTGCATGTCTTTCAGCTCCTCTTCGACCTGTTCGCGCCCCTTCCGGAACTCGCCCATCGCCTGGCCGGTCGACCGCGCGAGCTTCGGGATCTTGTTCGCCCCGAACAGCAGGACCAGAACGAGCAGGATGATGAGGAGTTCCGGGCCCGCCGGAATGCCGCCGATCAGTGGAATCGCACTTATCATCTCTACTCCGCTCTAGCCCTGTGGCGACTATAGTCTTTTTGCCTTATCGGGTCGGCGCGGGCGCCGCGCACGGCCGCAGCGAACGCGAGCGAACGGCGCCGCCGCTCGGTAAGCGAATGGCTGAGATCTGTCGTCAGCACCCGGGAGGACCGAATCAGTCGGGACGCGCGATCCGTGCGAAGTACCAGTCGCCGTCGTAGCGGACGAGCGGAGCGACGCCCTCCTCCGTCGCGATCGCGTCGATGACGGCCGCGAACGCGTCGGAGTGCGGCGGGGCCTCCGCGTGCTCCGAGTCGATCGCCGCGTCGAGGACCGCGCGTTGGTCCGCGGTCGGGTCGTCGATCGATCGGCCGCGCTCCTCGCCGACGGCCCGGCGGAAGTCGCGCTGCGACGAGGCGACGCGGTCGGCGCGGACGGCGACGGTCCGCACCTCGACCGACCGCTCCCCGTCGAACGCGAACCGCAGCAGCTCGCCGTCCCACTCGACCCGCTGGTCGTCGTTCCCGGGGACGAACAGCGAGCGCTCTCGCCGCTCGGCGGACGCGTACGCGAACTTGACCCCGAACGGCGGGTAGTGCGGCGCGTGGACGAGCGACGCGTCCCCGAGCGCGTCGAGGACCGTGTCCCGGTCGTGGTCCGGGAGGTCCGCGAAGGGGACGCTCGACGGGGGACCGAGGAGGAAGGAGTCGACGGCGTCGACCTCCACCGTGTACGCGTAGCCCGGTGCCGCGACGGGATCGACCGTCTCGGTTTCGATCCGGTAGTACTCGGGGCCGTCGGTGACGACGTACGGTGCCGAGACGCCGGGCCCGTAGTACCCGTCGACGGTCCCTTCTCCGCCGTCGATCGCGGTCCGGACGGCCGTCCGTCCCGCGTGTCCGACGAAGTCGACTGGGGTGCTAAACTCGTTTGAGACGCCGACCAGCGAGGCCTCGTCGAGCCTGAGCACCGTCTCCGCGCGGGGGGCGTCTCCGCCGTCGTCCGTGAAACAGCCCGACAGCGTCGTCAGCGATGCGGTCGCCGTGAGCAGTGCCACCGTTCGACGTGAGAGGCGGCGTGGAGGGCCGGACATCACCTGTCCTGCGTCGGTGGTACACTTAATTCTCCCCCCGGCTCGCCGATCTGGCGCCCTCCGGCGTCACACGACGCGAGTCGGTACCCGAGCCGGCGGCCGAGTGCCGCCGCCGAAACGGTGATACGCCCGGCCGACGACGACCCGGTATGCCAGACGTCGGCGACGACGCCCCAGACTTCACCGGATCGGTCGTGGACGGCGACATCGAGCCGTTCGAACTCTCCGAGCACGTCGGCGACGAGCCGGTCGTGCTCGCCTTCTTCCCCGCCGCCTTCTCGAACACCTGTACCGACGAGATGGAGGCGCTACGGGACGGGTTCGACCGCGACGACTGTACGCTGTTCGGCGTGAGCACCGACCTCCCGCACGCGCTCGTCGCCTACCGCGTTCAGTACGACCTCCCGTTCGCGCTCGTCGCCGACCCGGACCACCGCGCGGTCGAGGCGTACGACGTCGTCGAGGACTTCGCACACTACGGCGTGGAGACCGTCGCGCAGCGCGCGGTCTTCGTGATCGACGCCGACGGGACTGTGACGTATCGCTGGCTCGCGGACAACGCCGGGCAGGAGCCGGACTACGACGCGCTCGCCGAGGCGGTGGCGGACGCGGCCGCCTGACCGGAGGGCGGACCGAGCGGTCGGGCGGGTCGCGCTCAGGCCGGGTCGCGCAGCGAGTCGAGCGCCTCGGGGTTCTCCATCGACGAGAGGTCGCCCGGGTCCTCGTCGTTGTACACCGACTCGATCGCGCGACGGATGATCTTCCCCGACTGCGTCTTCGGGAAGGCCTCGACGAACAGGAGTTCGCGCGGCCGGAACGGCTTGCCGTGTTCGTCGCCGACCAGCGCCCGGAGCTCCTCGCGGAGGTCGTCGCTCGGGTCGGCGCCCGGTTCGAGGACGACGTACGCGACGACCGCGGTCCCGGTGGTGTCGTCGGGGACGCCGACGGCCGCGGCCTGATTGACCGCGTCGTGGTCGATGAGGACGCCCTCGATCTCGGCCGGGCCGACCTTCCGCCCCGCGACGTTGAGCGCGTCGTCGGCGCGGCCGTGGAGGAACCAGAAGCCGTCCTCGTCCTTCTGCGCGAAGTCGCCGTGGTCCCACAGGTCGGGCCACGTCGACCAGTACTCGTTCAGGTAGCGCTCGTCGCCTGACCACAGCGACTTCGTCATCGACGGGCAGGAGTCGCGCGCGACGAGATAGCCGCGCTCGCCCGACTCCCGCACCGACTCGCCCGACTCGTCGACGATGTCGATGTCCATCCCGAGTCCCGGCCCGCCGAGGGTACAGGGCTTGAGGGGTTGGTTCGGCATCGGCATCAGGAAGCAGCCGCAGATCTCCGTCCCGCCGGAGATGTTGATTATCGGGCAGTCGCCCCCGCCGACCGCGTCGTGGAACCAACGCCACGACTCTGGGTCCCACGGTTCGCCGGTAGAGCCGAGGATACGGAGCGAGGAGAGGTCGTGCTCGTCGACCCACTCGTCCCCGTGCTTTCGGAGCGCGCGGATCGCGGTCGGCGAGATGCCGAACTGCGTGATCCCGTGCCGGTCGATCAGCTCCCAGAAGCGGTCGGGCTCCGGGTGGTCGGGCGCGCCCTCGTACATCACCACCGTGCCGCCGAACGCGTGGTTGCCGATCAGCGTCCACGGCCCCATCATCCAGCCGATGTCGGAGACCCAGAAGAACCGGTCAGCGGGCTTCTGGTCGAAGCCGAAGTGGATCTCCTTCGCGCACTGCGTGAGGACGCCGGCGTGGGTGTGGACGATCCCCTTCGGCTCGCCCGTCGTCCCCGAGGAGTACAGCAGCATGGACTCCTGGTCGCTCGGGAGCCGCTTCGTCTCGAACGACGACGGCTGCGAGCCGACCGCCTCGTCCCAAGTTCGGTCGCGCTCGTCGTTCCACGGGACCGGGTCGACGTCGCTCCCGCTGTCAGCGGAGTCGGCCGCGGGCGTCGCCCCCAGCCGGTCGTACACGACCACGTCCTCGACGTGACCCGCGTCGGCGACAGCCTCGTCGGCGGTCCCCTTCAGCCGGACGCCGTCGCCCCGGCGGTAGAACCCGTCGCCGGTGAACAGGACGGACGGCTCCGCGTCGTCGATCCGCGTCGCGGTCGCCTCGCGGCCGAACCCGGAGAAGATCGGCACGGCGATCGCACCGACCTTCAGGCAGCCGTAGAGGATCGAGACGACCTCGGGCACCATCGGCATATACAGCCCGACGGTGTCGCCGGTCTCGATCCCCGCCTCGGTCAGGTAGTTCGCGACGCGGTCGCTCTGCCGGCGGAGCTCGTGGAACGTGATCTCCCGGACGTCTCCGGGCTCGCCCTCCCAGATCAGCGCGACGCGGTTGCGGTTCGGCGAGTCGACGGCAGCGTGGCGGTCGACGACGTTGTGCGCGACGTTGACCTCGCCGCCGAGGTACCAGTCCGAGAACTGCGGCCCGTCGGCGTCGTCCCGGACCGCGTCGTAGTCGGTGAAGAACTCGATGTCGAGATAGTCGACGATCTCGTCCCAGAACCAGTCGACGCCCGACGCGGGCTCGCCCGGGACCTCCGAGGTGGTGCGCTCAATGAGCTCCTCGTAGTCGTCGATCCCGTACTCGCGCATGAACGCGGCGACGTTCGTCGACTCGGCGAACGCCTCGCTCGGTTCGTGTACGACCTCGTCTATCCCCTCGTACTCGTCCATCTCGCTCGGTGATTTTCGCGGCGACAGTAAGTAACTTTCCTGAAGGACTCGCCGGAGGTGTGCGTACTCGCCCGCGACCTCGACGGTCCCGCCACGTCCACCGGTGCGTCGCCGTCGTCGCGGACCGGCAGGTCGAGGCGGCTCGGCTCGGCACTGTTCCGTCCGAGGCAGCCGGCAGTCGCGCCGGCGAGCGCACCGATTCCCGCGGCGAGGTCGCTGCGTCGTTCCGTGGGCATCGCTCGTCGCGACGGAAGTTCAAGCCCGCACAGAGGACCGGTGGCGCCTGGAAAGCGAACGGACGCCGCCGAGCGCGGTGCCTACTCGTCGTCCGTCTCCGCCTCGTCGTCGCCGTCCGCGGCGGCGTGGATCGACTCGGGGACGATGTCGACGGAGGCGACCTCGTCGTCGGGGTCGAGGTTCATCACGATGACGCCCTTCGTGTTGCGACTGACCGTCGATACCTCCTCGACGCGGGTTCGCATGATCTGACCGTCGGCGCTCATGGCGATCAGGTGGTCGCCGTGGGTCACCGACTCGATGGCGACGACCTCGCCGTTCCGGTCGCCGGTCTTGATGTCGACGAGCCCCTTCCCGTTCCGCGACTGCGGGCGGTACTCGTCGAGGTCGGAGCGCTTCCCGTAGCCGTTCTCGGTGACGGTGAGCACCCAGTTGTGGTACTCGTCGTCGATGGCGGCGACGCCCGCGACGGCGTCGCCCTCGCGGAGGTCGATGCCGATCACGCCGCGGGCCGTCCGACCCATGGCGCGCGCCTCGGACTCCTCGAACCGGATCGCCATCCCGTCCCGGCTGCCGATGACGATGTCCGTGTCGCCGTCGGTCACCTCGACGTCGACGAGTTCGTCGCCGTCCTCCAGCCGGATCGCCCGGATCCCGGTCGAGCGGATGTTCCCGAACTCGTCGACCGCGGTCCGCTTGATGTAGCCGCCGCGGGTGACCATCGTGAGGTACTCGTCGTCGTCCAAGTCCTCGGTGTTGACGACCGACTCGATCTCCTCGCCGTCGTCGAGGTCGAGGAGGTTGACCGCGGACTTCCCGCGCGCCGTGCGAGACATCTCCGGGATCTCGTAGGTCTTCAGCTCGTAGATCTGACCGTGGTTCGTGAACACGAGGAGGTAGTCGTGGGAGTTGGCCGCGAACACCGAGGAGACGCGGTCCCCCTCTTTGAGCCCCGTGCCGATGATCCCCTTGCCGCCGCGGTTCTGCGCGCGGAACGTGTCGAGCGACATCCGCTTGATGTAGTCGTCCTCGCTCATCACGACGACGCACTCCTCCTCCGGGATGAGGTCCTCGTGGGTCACGTCGCCCGCGTCCTCGATGAAGCTCGTCCGGCGCTCGTCGTCGTACTCGGCTTTGATCTCCTGAAGCTCGTCGACGATCACCTGATCGAGCTCGGCGGGGTCGGCGAGGATCGTCTCCAGCCGCTCGATACGCGCCTTCACCTCCTCGTACTCCGACTCGATCTCCGCCGTCTCCATCGACGTGAGCGAGCCGAGCTGCATCCGGACGATGTGGGCCGCCTGCGCCTCGGTGAAGTCGAACGCCGACTCCAGCGCGGCCTTCGCGGCGTCGCGGTCGTCGGAGTCCTGGATCGTCTCGACGACGCTGTCGACGTTGTCGAGGGCCTTCAGCCGCCCTTCGAGGATGTGTGCGCGGTCCTCGCGCTCGGCGAGCTCGTGTTCGGAGCGCCGGCGCACCACCTCGCGGCGGTGGTCGACGTAGTGTTCGAGCGTCTGCTTGAGGTCCAGCACCTGCGGCGAGCCGTTGACCAGAGCGAGGTTGATGACGCCGAACGTGCGTTCGAGGTGGCTCTCCAGCAGCTGGTTCTTGACGACTTCCGCCATCGCGTCGCGCTTGAGCTCGACGACGATCCGGATCCCGTCGCGGTCCGACTCGTCGCGCAGGTCGCGGATCCCTTCGATCGCGCCCTCGTTGACGTCCTCGGCGATGCGCTCGACGAGCCGCGACTTGTTCTGCTGGAAGGGGAGCTCGCTGATGACGATCCGTCCCTCCTCCTCGTGGACCTCGAACTCCGCGCGGACGCGGATCCGTCCGCGCCCCGTCTTGTACGCCTTGTGGACCGCGTTCCGCCCGACGATGTTCGCGCCGGTCGGGAAGTCCGGCCCCTTGACGTGTTCCATCAGATCCTCGACGGTCGCGTCGGGGGTCTCTATCAGCTCGACGGTGGCGTCGATCACCTCGCCGAGGTTGTGGGGCGGGATGTTCGTCGACATTCCGACGGCGATACCCGACGAGCCGTTGACGAGCAGGTTCGGGAACGCCGCGGGCAGCACCTCCGGCTCCTCGAGGCGGTCGTCGTAGTTCGCCTGGAAGTCGACGGTGTCGCGCTCGATGTCCGCCATGAGCTCCTCGGCGATGGGGGCCATCCGGGCCTCCGTGTACCGCATCGCGGCCGGCGGGTCGCCGTCGACGGAGCCGAAGTTCCCCTGCCCGTCGACCAAGGGGTAGCGCATCGAGAAGTCCTGCGCCATCCGGGCGAGGGTGTCGTAGATGGCGCTGTCGCCGTGCGGGTGGTAATCGCCCATCGTCTCGCCGACGACGGAGGAGGACTTGCGGTGCGCGGAGTTGCTCGTTACGCCCGCCTCGTTCATCGCGAAGAGGATCCGGCGGTGGACGGGTTTGAGCCCGTCGCGCACGTCGGGGAGCGCGCGACCCGCGATGACGGACATCGCGTAGTCGATGTACGACTGCTCCATCTCGTCTTCGATGCGGGCGTTCGTCACCTGCGCTGCGCGGACGTCGCCGGGGTCGGCGTCGGGAGTCTCCGAGCTCATATGTCCACCCACTCCGCTTCGGTCGCGTGCTCCTTGATGAACTGCTTGCGCGGCTCGACCGCGTCACCCATCAGCACGTTGAACATGCGGTCCGCGGCGGCCGCGTCGTCGATGGTGATGCGCTTGAGCCGGCGGTTCGTCGGGTCCATCGTGGTGTCCCACAGCTGGTCGGGGTTCATCTCGCCGAGCCCCTTGAACCGCTGGACCTGCGTGGGGTTGCCGTCGCACTCCTCTTCGACGATGCGGTCGCGCTCCGCCTCGGTCATGGCGTCGTACGTCTCGCCGCGGTACCGGACGCGGTACAGCGGGGGCTGGGCCGCGTACACGTAGCCGGCCTCCAGAAGTGGCTTCATGTGCCGATAGAGGAGCGTGAGGAGCAGCGTCCGGATGTGGGCGCCGTCGACGTCGGCGTCAGTCATCAGGATGATCTTGTTGTACCGGACGTCGTCGAGGTCGAACTCCTCGCCGATGCCCGCGCCGATCGCGGTGATCAGCGCGCGGATCTCGTCGTTCTCTAGGATGCGGTCGAGGCGGTGTTTCTCGACGTTGAGGATTTTCCCCTTCAGCGGGAGGATCGCCTGGTTCTCGCGGTTCCGGCCCTGCTTGGCCGAGCCGCCCGCGGAGTCGCCCTCGACGACGAACAGCTCCGCCTCGGTCGGGTCGCGGGTCTGGCAGTCCGCCAGCTTACCGGGGAGCGCGGTCGACTCCAGCGCCGACTTGCGGCGGGTAAGCTCCTCGGCCTTCTTCGCGGCCTTCCGGGCGCGCGCCGCCTCCGCGGCCTTGTGGACGACCTTCTCGGCGGTGTCGGGGTTCTCCTCGAAGAAGGTGCCGAGCTTCTCGTGGGTCGCGGACTCGACGACGCCGCGGACCTCGCTGTTGCCGAGTTTCGTCTTCGTCTGCCCCTCGAACTGCGGGTCCGGGTGTTTCACCGAGACGACCGCCGTGAGCCCCTCGCGGACGTCTTCGCCCTTGAGGTTGGCGTCGAGGTCGTTGACGAGCCCCTGTTCGTTGGCGTAGTCGTTGACGGTCCGCGTGAGGGCGGTCTTGAAGCCGGTGAGGTGGGTGCCGCCCTCGCGGGTGTTGATGTTGTTGGCGAACGCGTGGACGGAGCCCTGGAGCTCCTCGGTCGCCTGCATCGCGACCTCGACGTGGACGCCGTCGGTCTCGCCCTCGAAGTAGATGACCTCCTCGTGGATCGGCGAGCGCGTCTCGTTGAGGTACTCGACGAACTCGCGGATGCCGCCGTCGTAGCGGAACGTCTCCTCGCTGTCGTCGCGGTCGTCGACCAAGCGGATCTCGACACCGGAGTTGAGGAAGGCGAGCTCGCGGAGTCGGTTCGCGAGCGTGGAGGTCTGGAACTCCGTCGTCTCGAATATCTCCTCGTCGGGCCAGAACCGGATCTCGGTCCCGGTCGACTCGCCGGCGTCCATGTCGCGGACGCGCTCGAAGCCGTCCTCGTCGGGTTCGCCGCGCGCGAACCGGTGGCGGAAGACGCCGCCGTCACGTTTGACCTCGACCTCGAGCCGCTCGGAGAGGGCGTTGACGACGCTGACGCCGACGCCGTGGAGCCCGCCGGAGACCTGGTACGACTTGGAGTCGAACTTCCCGCCGGCGTGGAGGACCGTCAGGATGACCTCGAGCGCGGGGCGGTCGTACTCCTCGTGGGTGTCGACGGGGATGCCGCGCCCGTCGTCGCTGACGGAGACGGAGCCGTCGTCGTGGATCCGTACCTCGATTTCCTCGCAGTAGCCCGCGAGGGCCTCGTCGATGGAGTTGTCGACGACCTCGTAGACGAGATGGTGGAGCCCCCGACCGTCCGTGGACCCGATGTACATCGCCGGTCGCTTACGGACGGCCTGCAGGCCTTCGAGGACCTGAATTTGGCCGGCTCCGTATTCGCTCTGCTCTGACATAGGAACTTACACTCGCTAGTCGCTGTCGGGTTATAAACCCGGCGCACGCGCGCGTGTGAGCCCCCGACGGCGACGTGTGCCTAGCTCTCCCACAGCTACAAACCGCGCCCTCGCGTACCCGTCGCCGATGCTACCGATGGCGGACTCCTTCGACCACATTCACCGCGGCTGCGAGATCCGGTACGGGCGGGGACGAGTCGCCGACCTCGGCGCCTGGCTCGGCGATCGCGGCCTCGACGGCGCGCTCGTCGTCTGCGGCTCGAACACCGGCGCGAACGACGCCCTGATGGATCCGGTCCGAGACGGCCTCGGCGACCGACTCGTCGGCGTCTTCGACGGGACAACGCCAGACAAGCGGGTCGAGACCGCCTACGACCTCCTCGACGCGCGGGCCGAGGCGGACGCGGACGTCCTCGTCGCGGTCGGCGGCGGCGCCAGCCTCGACGTCGCGAGACAGGCGACGCTGCTCGCGGCCGACGGCCGGGATCTCGACGCCCTCCGCGGCGACGCGGAGGCCGGCGCAGACGCGCTCGGCGACCTTGCGCCTGAGAGCGGCCCCGCCCTCCCGGCTGTCGTCGTGCCGACGACATTCGCGGGCGCGGACGTCTCGACAGGCGGCTCGCTGGAGGTCCTCTCGGCCGACGAGTCGCCGACCGGACAGCCGGTGACCGTCAGCGGGAGCGGCGCGTGGCCGATCGTCGACGTGGCCGACCCGGCGCTGTTCGAGACGACGCCGGCCTCGGTGCTGGCCGGGTCGGCGATGAACGGGTTCGACAAGGGGATCGAGACGCCGTACGCCCGCGACGCCTCCCCGGTGAGCGACGCGGCCGCGGTCCACGGACTCCGCCTCCTCTCGGACGCGCTCCCCCGCGTGGCCGGCGACCGACCGGGCGGCGAGGACGCGATGGACCGCGCGGTCGTGGGGTCGCTGCTCGTCCAGCTCGACTCCAAGATCAGCGTGATCCACGCGTTCGGCCACGGGTTCGCGCGGCGATACGAGGTTCAGCAGGGTGCGATCCACGCCGTCGTCGCGCCGCACGCGCTGGCGTACCTCTTCGACGAGGTCGACGCGAGCCGGCGGGCGCTGGCCGCCGGGCTCGGGATCCGGACCGGCGGCCGCGACGAGGCAGCGATCGCCGAGGATGTCGTCGCGGCCGTCGCCGAGGTCCGGAACGCGCTCGATGTCCCGAGCCGCCTCCGGGATCTCCCCGAGACCGACGAGGACGACCTCCCGGCGATCGCCGAGTTCGTCGCCGAGGACCCGCCGATGGAGCGCGCGCCGGCCGACCTCGACGCGACTCCCGAGGAGATCCTCGGCGTGTTGCGGGCGGCGTGGTAAGGCCGGGGAGACGGCCTATCCGTCGGACGACTCGGCCCCGTACGTCTCAAGCGAGGTCAACCGCCCGGCCTCGGTCTCGAACACGTCGACGAACGCGAACAGCGCGTCGCCGTCAGCGTCACGGAGGCGGCCGCGGACCGCGACGCCGGGACCCGACGGATAGACGCGGTCGACCGCGTGGGTCGTGTTGGTGTTCGGCCGCCCGTCTCGCATGAACGCGACGAACCGGTCGCGTCCCTCGAACGTTCTGTCGCCGCGCCGCTGGACGAATTCGGGGTCGAGCAGCGACGCGAGCCGCTCGTACTCGCCGGCGTCGATCGCGTCGTAGTAGGCCCGGGCGAGTGCGGCGGGGTCGGCGCTTTCGCCCGCCGGATCTCCGCTATCCGCGTCGGCGTTCGCTCTGCTGTCCGCGTCGGCGTTCGCTCCGCTGTCGGGGGCGTTCGCTCCGCGCTCTGCGTCGTCCGCCTCACGCCGCGAGGGCATCGAACTCCTCGGCTGAGGTCCGGGTTCCCTTCGAGATGATCACGTCGCCGCCCCGCAGCGTGGTGTCGATGTCGTGGCCGACCAGCCACCCCTCGTCCGGGCGGCGGATCGCGAGGACGCTCGTCGAGATGTCGGTCGCGGGCACGCCGTCGGCGACGGCGGTCCCGTCGAGTTCGCTCCCCTCGACGACGACGGTCCGAGTGATTATCTCGTCGGACTCCTGGACCGCCATCTCCACGACCGGGTGGACGTCGAGGTCACGGAGGACTCCCTCGGTGATCGCCAGCGCGGCGTCGGATATCTCCTCGGTCGCGACGCCGAGGTGGATGAGTCCCCGCAGCGACACCGGGTCGTCGGCCTCGGCCGCGGCGCGGAGCGTCCACGCCTCGAACCGCGACTGGAGCGCGTCCACCTCGATCTCGAGGTTGCTCACCTCCTCGGCCAGCTCCTCGTTGTCGAAGAGGACCGACCCGTACGCGAGGTCGACGGCGAGCTCGGAGAGGTTCTTCATCAACACGATCGAGTCGACCGCGCGCTCCAAGTCGTCGATCGCCGGCTCGGGCGCGGGCTCGGGCTCGAACGGGTCGCCGCTCAGCTCGGGGTACACGTCCTCGACGCCCGCTTCGGGCCCCCGAAGCAGAGTCACGTCGCCGGGCGCTAACCGGGTGGTCGGTCCGGGGTTGAGGATCCAGTCCTCGTCGCGCCGGACCGCGATGACGCGGACGCCGGTCTCCGATTCGAGGTCGATATCGTCCAGCGTCCGGCCGGCGTACGCGGACTCGCCCCGCACGGTCCCGCGGACGAGCGTCTCCACGCCCGCGGAGAGCGCGCCCCGCATCGCCTCGGGGAGCCCGATCTCCTCGGTGACGATCTTGGCGATGTCGCCCGCGGCGTCGGCGACCTTGTCGGCGGCCGCGATGACGCCGAGCACGGGCGCGAGCGTCTCCGCCTCGTTCGGGTTCCGCGCGGCGAGCATCAGGCTCATCCGGGCGCGCATCTGGAGCACGTCCATCCGGTGTTCCAGCTCGACGACCTCGTGCGCGACCGTCGGGCTCGCGTGGAGAACCGCCGAATAAGACAGATCGATCAACAGCTCCGCGGTGTCCTTCATCTCGACGAGCAGGTCCTTGACGCTCGTCGGCTCGTAGCGGACCGTGCGCTCGTCGAATCGTCCCATGTGACTCCTTCTCCGGCACCGAGTAAAAGGCTTGTTGCGGGAGTTCGAACGGTCGGAGCGGAGGAGACGACCGCCGCGTCAGAGCGCGTCGCCGGCGACGTAGCCCGGCGCATCCTCTGGCGATTCCGTGCCGTCGCCGACGGGCGCGGCGAGGTCGACGAGCGCGAGCCATCCCAGCAGCCGGGCCGCGCGGCCCCGCCACGTCGCCTCCCAGTCGGGATCGCGGGCCCTGTCGTGCCGCGGAACTCGGTCGCGGGTCGCGGCGAAGAGGTCGGGGGCGGTCAGCGGGTCGTCGGTCGAGGCCTCCCGCAGCGCCGCGAGCGCCTCGGGGCCGAACAGGACCTCCTCTCGGAGCCCCTCGCGGACGCGCTCCGGCGTCGGCTCGGCGTCGGCGCGGACGAACCCCCGAGAGGTGTCCTCGGCGAGGTCGAGCGCGCGCAGGAACGCGAGCCAGTCGTTCGCGGTCTGACGGTCGGGGAGGTCGCGTCGCCGCCGGAGGCGGGCGCAGCAGTCGTCGGCGGTACCCGGGACGAGCGGGACCGCGCGCTGGTACTCGCGGAGGGCGTCGAGGTCGGCCGGGGGTTCGGGGACGGGTTTGAGTCGCATCAGTCGGAGACGCTCGCGGCGTCAGCGGTAGCCGAACGACTCGGCGAGCAGCTCCTCGTCGGTCTCACCGACGGTGTAGACGGGGCCGTCGACGACGTCGACGGTGACCCGCGCCGGGGCGAACACGCTCTCGGGCACGTCGTAGAAGTCCCAGTCGGCGTCCTCGAACACCTCAACGAAGGGGGTGCCGTACTCCTCGCCCGCGGTCGAGACGATCTCGCCGAAGCGGTCGTCGTCGCGCGCGACCTGGAGGTGGACCTCGCCGCCGTACGCCAAGGCGTCGTTGGTCCGGCCCATCGCCTCGGTCTCGTCGCGGGTCGGGGGCGCGAGCGGCGCGGAGCCGGAGGCGTGGAGCACGTCCGTGGGCTCGTAGCCGACCTCCAACAGGCGGAAGACGGCGAGTTCAGCGGCGCGGGCCGCGGTGGTGACGGAGCCCGCGGTCGAGCCGGTGGCGAACGTCGGGAGGAACACGCCGTCGGTGTCGACCTCGGCCAGCTTGGCGACCTGTTCGGCGACCTCCTCGTCGGGGAGCGCCGTCGACTCGACCGCCAGCGTGGCGAACTCGGAGGAGTCGTAGTAGCCGACGCGCTCGAACTCGGTCTCGCGGCCGACGAGCGCGCGGGCGGGGCCGGAACCCAGCCCCTCGAAGCCGCCCTCGGTCGTCAGCTCCCAGCCGGCCTTCTGCGAGCAGAGCAGCGCGACCGCGGGGTGGTCCGTCGACAGCTCGACGTACTGGCGCGGCGCGCCGGCGAGCCGGCCCATTCGCGTCTGGAGGTTCGCGAGCCCGGCGGTCTGGATCTCCGCGAGCAGGAGTCCCGCCTCGACGCCGCCGGCCGCGTCGACGCCGAAGTCGACGACGGTGGCGCCGTTGTCCAGCTCGTAGCCGACGACATCCAGCTCGCCGGCGAAGTCGAGCGCCTCGTCGACCAGCTCGATCGCGGTCCGATTGATGCTTTCCATAAACGAGCGTACTCGCTCCCCGTTTAAGGGGTTTGGCTGTTCGGCTCGGGGCGTCGCAAGAGATCCGGTGGACGTTACTTATAAACAACCGAGGCGGTGGCGCGTGCCTCCGAACGCCCGCAGGGCGTGAGGAGCACGCGCGAGGGAGTCGCTCGCCCGCGGCGAGCGACGCGGCTGGGGAGGTGTGAGGCTGCGGTGCTGCGCGTTCCCGCGAGCGAAGCGAGCGGGAGCACGGAAGTCGCAGCCCGCGCAGCAAAGCGAGCAGGAACGTCTTCCGGTGGGGCTTTGCCGGTGTCTGTCGCCGGTCCACCAGCGACTATTTAGAATTGAGCGAGCGCGATTTCGGGAGCGTTCGACCGAAATGCTTCGTCAGCCGGATGTAAGCGAGCGTTCCGAGTCGTCACCAGAAGCCGTCGGAGTCGCTCGGGCCGCCGGCCTCGCCGGGGCCGCTCGGACCGCGGGGCCCGCTCGGTCTCGGATCGGGGTTGATCTCGACGGGGGCAGACTCAGCCCGCGGGTCGATCTCGCGCCCCTCGTCGTAGCGGACGAACGAGAGGTAGAACGCCTCGCCGCAGCCGACGCCCTCGGCGTCCGGCTCGCGGTACGGCTCGTCGCCGCCGACGTCGGTGCCGCGCACGCCGTCGTGCGGGTCCCACTCGACGCCGTCGCTCTCGCCGCAGACGAACCGGACGCCGTCGGCGTCGGCGGTGTCGCCGTCTTCGGTCGCCTCGTCGGCGTCGAACGGCTCGGTCGGCGCGACGTACGTCCACCCCTCCAGCGGGTACGGCGTCACCGACTTGTCCGCGAGGTACCCCTCGCGTTCGAGCGCGACGAGCGTCCCGCAGTGGGGACAGTAGTACGTGACCGGGTAGCTCATACGTCTCGTAGGGGACCCGTTTATAAACAGCCGTCGCCGCCGCGTCAGCTATTTGATCGCTCGGGCCGACAATTCGACATCTCATCCGATACCACTCCTGACAGCTCGGACGCATCGGACGACTCGTCCGGCCCCGTTACCCGCCGCCGGCTCCTCTACGGCGTCGCGGGCGGCGTCGGTCTCCTCGGGGGCGGCGGACTGTACGTCGCCAACGCGCTCGACGGCGACTTCGGCGGGTACGAGGCGCCAGAGTCACAGCCGATGGTCTCCACCCGAGGGCGGCTCGACGCCGACGAGCCGACGACGCGCTCGGGGTCGTGGGAGTTCGGCGGCAGCGACGCGGTGGTCCTGTACGTCCACGGCCTCGGCGCGGACGCAGAGTCGGCCCGCGATCAGGCGTACGCGGCGCGACTGGGGCTGGCGGCGGCGTCGGATTCGGCGGGCGGCGACGACGCGGCGGCGAGCGTCCCGCCCGTGATCGGCTACTCGTGGTCGTCGAACGACGACTGGGGACCGGCGAAGCGCACCGCCGACGCCAACGCCGCCCCGCTCGCCGACTGGCTGACGGCGTGGGCGGACGAGGACGGCCGTCCGGTCCACCTGTTCGCGCACTCGCTCGGCGCTCGCGTGACCGGAGCGGCGCTGCGCGAACTCGCGGACAGGGGGCGGACAGACGCCCTCGCGTCGGTGTCGCTGTTCGGCGGGGCGATCCCGCACGACAGCGTCGGGACCGACGGGGGGTACGGGGCGGCAATTGGGGCGCTCGACGCGCCCCTCTACAACTTCCACAGCCGGAACGACCGCGTCCTCGGGTGGGTGTACCGCGCCTCCGACCGGACCCGGGCGGTCGGCCACGGCGGGCTGTCCGGCGCCGCGACCGCGCCGGACGGCTACGCCGACATCGACGTCAGCGATCTGGTGGCGGACCACTACTCGTACCTCGAACCGGACGCGGGCTGTCTGTCGCGCGCGATCGGCCGGATCGGGTTCGAGTAGTGCGACGGCGCACTCCGGGGCGCCTCGCCGCCGACTCGCCCCCGGAACCCCTTTTACCGGCGCGGTCGACCCTTCGGGCATGATCGACGAGACCGTCGCCGAGATCCGGGCGATGCGGACCCACAGCACGTCCGCGGTGGCCGTGAAGGCGACGCGGTCGCTCGCGGACCTGTTAGACCGGGAGTACGTGACCGTCGACGAGTTCGAGCGCGACCTCGAACACAACGCGGGCGTGCTGCGCCGGTCGAACCCCTCCCACGCCGCGCTCCACAACGCGATGCGCGAGGTCGAGCGATCCATCGTCGGCGAGGCGACGAGCGTCGAGGGCGCGAAGCAGCTGTTGGAGGACGTGATCGCCCGCGTCGTCGACGACATCGAGACGGCGAAGGGCGAGGCGGCCGCCAACGCGGCCGAGCACATCGAGGACGGCGACACGCTGCTCGTCCACGACTACTCCACGACGGTGCTGGAGGCGATCGAGAACGCGGCGCGCGACGGGGCGCACCTGACCGTCTACGTCACCGAGGCGCGCCCGCGGACGCTCGGCCGCAAGACCGCGCGGATTCTCGCCGGGGTGTCCCGCGTCGACGTCCGCATGGTCGTCGACAGCGCGATGGGGTACGCGCTTCGCGACTGCGACCGCGTCCTGCTCGGTATCACCTGTATTACCGGGGGAACCTACTACAACCGGATCGGCACGTTCCCCCTCGTCGTCACGGCGCGCGAGCTCGGCGTCCCAGTCACCGCGGTCGGCTCAGGCGCGAAGACGATCGAGGAGTTCCGGTTCGAGAACGAGTTCCGCGACGCCGTCGAGGTGATGCGCGAACCCGTCGAGGACGTCGAGATCGAGAACCCGAGCTACGACGCCACCCCGATCGGGATGATCGACACCGTGATCACCGACGACGGCGTCCGGGACTGAGGGCCCGACGAGGCGAGAAGACGAGCGCTGCCGGCGAACCCCGTCGAGCGGACAAAAGCGCTTTGTGTGTGTACCGTGTTAACAGGCGTAATGAGCGTTCGTACGGGTTCGACGACGGTGTTTCAGATCCCCGATCAGGGGGGGACGGCGGCGGGGTGTTCGAGCGGCTGGTGCGACCTGTGGGCGGTCGCGACCGATCCGGGCGTGCTGACGGCGGTCGCGATCGTCGGTCTCGCCGCGCTGGTCGCGTTCGCGTACGTCCGGGACGCCGAGGCGGCCTGTCACCGCGAGCGACGCCGCGTCCTCGACGAGCGGGACGCGTTCGAGTCGTTCGCCGACCGCGTGGCCGACATCGACACCATCTCGGCCGCGACGGACTCGACGCCATCCGGCGTGCCGGCCGGCTCGCTCCGCGGAATGGGCGCTCCCGGCGACGGGGCGCGCGGCCCCGGCGGCGGATCGCCCGGGAGCAGCGTCAGCCTCAGACGGGTGATGGCCGCGTACAACGACACCGTGCTGTCGCTCCCCCACTACCGGGCTGAGTACGACGAGACGCCCGCGGAGAGCCTGGCGGCCGAACTCGGTCCGGACGCCGTGACCGCGCTGGCGTCGGACGGGGGGCTCTCGGGCGCCGCGCAGTCGGCGCTCGTCGACCGGAGCCGCCGCGCCGTCGACGCACGCGAACGCCTCGCCGACGCGATCGACGAAGAGATCGACGCGATCGGCGACAGGGACTCGGCGCTGTCGGCGATCGACCGCCGTCGCCGCCGGCTGCTCGGTCACTTAGACGGGGTCCGACCCGGCTGCGAGGCCGAGGCCGCCGTCGACGTCTGGAGCCGGCTGACGGAACTCGAAGGGGAGTGCGACGACCTCGCCGCCGACCGACAGCGCTCGTTAGACGATCCCCCGTTGACGCCGCGCACGCCGCTCGACGCCGACCGCGAACGGCCGTTCTACGCCTACCTCTACGGCCCGACCGACGGGCCGCGGTACCCGGTGTTGGCCCAGATCGCGGAGGTCGCAGACCGGATCCGCGCCGATAAGGACCGCGTCGGGGGACGAATCGCCCGCGGCCGCTGACTCTCCCGGGCGCCCCGGACCGGCGGAAACTCCAAACTACCGGATTGTTTATGAAGGTAGGGC
>NZ_NEWJ01000041.1:0-25343 GCF_002135045.1 Halorubrum sp. SD683 | reverse complement strand
TGGTGGCGTCTGTCGGTCGTGCGGCCGCGGCCGACCGCGACCGCACGACCGACAGACGCCACCATGAACATCGGCTTCTTCACAGACAGCTACTTCCCCGGGATCGACGGCGTCACCTACACCATACAGGCGTGGCGCGAGCGCCTCGAAGCGCGGGGCCACGACGTGTACGTCGTCTACCCCGCGAGCAGCCACGAGCCCGACGACGGCGAGATCCCGGTCCGCTCGCTGCCGAACCCGTTCTACCGGCAGTACCGCTTCCCCACCTACCGCCGCCTCTCGACGCTGCCCGACCTCGACGTCGTCCACTGTCACGGCCCGGCGTCGACTGGGTTGATGGGGCTCCGGTACGCGAAGCGGTACGGCGCCACCTCGGTGTACACCCATCACACCCCCGTGGAGGACTACTTCGTCCAAGGGCTCAAGTCCGAACGGCTCGCCGCGCTCGCGGGACGGGCGTACGTCGCCTACGAGAACCGCTTTTTGAACGCGTTCGACTGCGTCACCGCCTCGACCTCGCGGATCCGCCGCGACGTGAAGCCGTACCGACTCCCGGTCGGCATCGAGATGGACCGGTTCCGCCCCCGCGAGAACGCCGGCGCGGACTCGCTGGCGGCCGACGGGGGACCGAACGGAGACGACCGGCCCGTCGTCGGGTACAGCGGTCGGATGACCCGCAAGAAGAAGGTCGACGAGATTCTCCGGCTCGCGGCGCGGCTCCCCGAGGCGCGGTTCGAACTCGTCGGCGAAGGGCCGGTCCGGGCGGAGCTGGAGGCGGACGCCTCAGCGAACGTCCGGTTCCACGACTTCCTCCCGCGGGAGGAACTCCCCGACTTCTACGCCGCGCTCGACGTCTTCGTCACGGCCTCGACCTGCGACACGCTCGGGCTCTCGACGCTGGAGGCGAACGCCTGCGGCACCCCGGTCGCGGCCGCCGACGTGGCGCCGTTCGACGAGACGATCGGTCCGGAGAACGGCGCGCGGTTCGCGCTGGACGACCTCGACGACATGGAGCGCGCGGTCCGCGACTGCCTCGACGGCGACAGGGACACCCGCGCCGCGGTCGAGCGGTTCTCGGTGGAGCAGACCGTCGACGAGCTCGAATCGATCTACGGGGTGACCGGCTAGATGGGCGCGGACAACGTCGACGCCTTCCAGCGGCTCGTGTTCTCGGTGCCGCGGCTCCGGGTTCAGGCCGCCGCGCTCGTCCTTCTGAGCGGGGTGTACGGCGTCGCCACGGTCGCGGCGATAACGGTCTTCACGCCGTTCGCTCTGGACCCGTCGCGGATCGTGCCGGTGGCGGTCCTCATCTTCCTCGTCCCGTTCGTCGTCGCCGCGGAGCTGTTCCCCCGCGTCCTCGACGGCTACCCGCGGTCGTGGAGCTACTTCCTCGCGGTCACCTCACAGTTCGTCTTGTTCGTGTACGCGCTCGTGCTCTCCGGCGCGGACAACGTCGGGAACGCGTGGAGCATCATCTGGCTGAGCTTCATCACGCTGTACCTGCTCAACATCCTGGTGCTCGTCGTCTCGACGGGGATCGACCGCTCCGACCGGATCCTCCTCACGTCGCTCGCCGAGCCGGCCCTGCTCATCGCCGCCTTCTACGCGCTGGGCGGGAGCGAGCTCGGCTTCTCGACGTACCGCCACGTGTTCGCGTTCGCGTCGCTGCTCATCGCGGCCGGGTTCCTCGTGTTGGTGCTCCTCGTCGTCGACTACCTGATCCGGAGCAACACCGACGTCTCCGCGTTCGCGCTCACCTCCGGACTGCTCCGGAACGACCGCGAGTCGCTCGACTTGGGCGTCGAGGCCCGCCCCGCGGTCGAGACGTTCGCGGTCGACAACGGGGACCGGCTCACCGTCGCGGCGCCGTGGGTCCACCCCGGTCCGCTCGGCGGGTTCGGCGGCGGCCAGCTGAGCGGGAACCTGATCGACGCGCTGAACGGCGCTCGGGAGGGCGAGGACGGCGCGACCGACCGCGCCGCGGTCGCGGCCGACGGCGGAGCCGCCGCGGACGGCGACGCCGGCTTCTTCTTCCACGTCCCGTGTACCCACAAGGAGGACCTCTCAGACCCGGCGGACGCGGAGCGGATCCTCGACGCGGTCGCGGACCCGGACCGGACGGAGCGAGTCTCGCGGCTCGTCACCGAGTCGTACGGCGAGCGGGAGGGGTACGCGGACGTCAGGTTCCACGGCCGACGGATCGGCGACCGGCAGGTGATCGTCCTCCACGGCGAGGGGATCGACGACTACGACACCGGCGTGTTCATGCGCGACGTGGACCACGACGAGGTGCTGCTGATCGACCAGCACAGACACGACATCCAGAACGGCCCCGAGGTGGAGATACAGTACGGCTCCGCCGAGGCCGACCGACTGAAGCGCGCGTTCGACGACTTCCGCGACCGGCTCGCGACGGCCGACCTCGCCGACGGCTACGCCGCCGGTTTCGCGGTGACGCGGACCGCACAGAACGCGCTGGCGATGGTCGAGTCCGTCGACGGACAGGAGGTGCTCTGGATCGGCGTCGACACGAACGGCCTCACCCCGGACGTGCGGGCGACCGCCGACGCGTACCGCGACGAGTTCGACGCCGTGATCCCCTTCTCGACGGACACCCACGCGTCGATCCACGAGCTGGCGAACATGCGCGAGTCCGACCTCGACGCCATCGAGCGCGCGGTCGACCGCGCCGTCGACGACGTCGCGCCCGCGACCGTGGGGTTCGCGAGCCGACGGACGGAGCCGGTGAAGCTGCTGAAAAATGACTACAACGGGCTCGTGTTCAGCGTCAACATCCTCATCCGCCTGACGATCATCGCTCTGGTGACGCTGTACGTGCTGCTCGTGCTGTGGCTCTTCTTCTGAGACGGTGGTACTCCGGGCGAAGCCGCACCCGCCGTTTTTGTGCGCTCGCTCCGAGACCCCGATATGGTCTCCCGGACCCTCCTCCTCAGCACCGATCGGACGCCGAAACGCGCCCTCGGCGTCGTCGCGGCCGCGTTCGTCTCCGCCTCGCTCCTCGTCGTCCTCCCGTGGGAGCCGACGGGAGCCGCCGGACGCTATCCCCTCTGGGCGGCCCTCATCGCCGTCGCGGTCGGCGCAGCCGGGGACGCCGGACGATGTCGCGGCGGCCTCCTCGTGGGCTGGGGAGCCGTCTTCCTCGCGACCGTCTGGGTCTTCGTCGTCCCGCCGCTCGCTGCGCTCGCCCGCGGCGATACGCTCTGCGACGGCGGGTACGCGGTCCCGCGTCCGTCCGTCGTCGCTCTGCGTCCCCGCGCCGAACTGCTGACCGGGCTCCGGATCGGCCCGGTCGTCGCTCTCGTGGCCGCTCTCACGCTCGGGAGCGCGGCATTCGTCGCCGGCGCGGCGGTGCGCAGACGGACGGATCGGCCGTGACGACCCGCGCTACTCGAACGCCTTGACCCCGAGGGCGGAGGCCGACGCGCCGCCGATCACCATCGGGAGCCAGTAGACCGCGCCGCGGAAGACCAGGACCGCGGCGGTGATCGCGGACGCGGCGACCCCGGTCGTGGGCACGAGGAGGCCGACGAGCGCGGCCTCGATGCCGCCGAGTCCGCCCGGGAGCGGCGTCGCGCCCGCGACGTACGACAGCGGGACGACGAAGACGGGGATCAACGGCGAGACCGGGTGCCCGACCGCGGCGAACGCGACGGTGAGCGCGGCCGCCTGAAACAGCCACCCGACGAGCGAGAGGGCGACGATGCCGAGGAGCCGCCGCCGGTCCGTGCCGACGCGCTCGATGTCGGCGAAGAAGTTCCCCAGCCGGTCGGCGAGCCCCGCCTCGATCGTTTCGGCGTCGAAACGCTCGAACCGCCCGAGGAACGGCCCGACGGCGCCGGGGACGCGGTCGACGACGGCGGTGCGGTAGCGCCAGATGAAGGCGATCGCCGTGACGATCGCGGCGATCAGGCCGACCGCGCTCGCGACGGCGAACCCGACGCGGTCGCCGACCGCGGTGGTGGCCGCGTACGACCCGACGCCGAGGAACACGAGCGAGACGGAGGGGACGACGTTGAGCACGTCGACGCTCGCGATGCCGACGAGCCCCGTCTCGTAGCGCGCCTCACCCACCTTCGAGATGAGCGCGGCGGCGACCGGCTCGCCCCCGGCCTGCCCGAACGGGGTGACGTTGTTGGCGAACGCGGCGCCGCTGTACACGAGGAACGCGGTCGGGACGGACATCTCGACGTCGAGCGCGCCCAACACCGCGCGCAGCATGAGGCTCCACGCGGCGAGCCAGCAGAGCCCCAGTCCGGCGGCCGCGGCGACGAGCGCCGGGTCGGCGCGGACGAGCGCGTCGACGACGCGATCGACCCCGACGACGACGAAAAGCACCGCGAGGAGGAGGACCGCGCCGCCAGCCCCCAAGATTAACGCGCGCCGTTGTGGGCCTTCCATAGACGGGGTGGGTCGGTAGCGAACTTGAAACGTCTGCTTCGCGGCCGCCGCGCGGCCCTCTCGACCCCGGAGGCGCCGAATGGGAATACATACGTACCGGCGGGCCGACGACTCACCCAATGGAAGATCAGCGGTTCCTCGAGTCGGACTGGGACTACTGTCTGGTGCTCGACGCGTGCCGGTACGACGTGTTCGCCGACGTGTACGACGAGTACCTCGACGGGACGCTCGAAAAGCGCGAGAGCGTCGGGTCGTCGACGCCGGAGTGGGCCTACCGCACGTTCACGGGCGAACACGACATCGCGTACTTCTCCGGGAACCCGTTTATCAACGACCTCGGGATCCCGCTGAACGAGCTCAAGTGGGGCGCCAGCTGCGACTACGAGTGGACCGCCTCCGAGCACATCAGCGACATCCACGACGTCTGGAAGACCCAGTGGGACGACGATCTCGGCACCGTCCCGCCGGAGGGGCTCACCCGGGCGTACCGGAACAACCTCGACGCGGTCGAGCGCGCCGACCGCACCGTCCTCCACTACATGCAGCCGCACGCTCCCTACCTCTCCCGCGGGAAGGGGCAGAAGCTCAAGCAGATCCAGAAGGGGATCAGAGAGCAGGGGGAAGAGGAGGCGAGCGACGGCAGCGACGACGACGGCGGACTGCTCTCCTCGCTCAGCGACACAGTCCGGCCGAAGATCGAGAGCCGGCTGGACGACAGCGAGTTCGCCCAGAAGGCGGGGCTGTGGCTCGAACTCGACCCGAAGGACCTCGTGACGGACGGCACGCGCGTGACCGCGCTGTCGATGTACGAGGAGAACCTCCGGATCGCCTTGGAGAGCGTCTCGAAGCTCGTCGAGGAACTCGACGGCGACGTCGTCGTCACCGCCGACCACGGCGAGGCGTTCGGCGAGGAGGGCGTCTGGGAACACCACATCGAGACGTACATCCCCGCGCTGATGGAGGTCCCGTGGCTGGAAGTCGAGTGATCGGCTCCAACCGGGTCCACCGCCGGTGTCTCCGATGAAGGTCAGCCACTACTTCGAGTTCGAGGAGCACGTCACCGGCGGGATGGCCGCGTCCGTCGACCACCAGCGCAAGATGTTCGACCGGGTCGGGATCGAGTACACCACGGAGCCGACGCTGAAAGCCGACGTACTCCACCTCAATCTGATGGGCCCGCGCTCGGTCTGGTACGCGCGGCGCGCCCGGAAGGCGGGCGTGCCCGTCGTCGCGCACACCCACGTCACCGCCGAGGACTTCGGCGACAGCTTCCGGTTCACGAACGCGCTCGCGCGACCGCTGAAGCCGTACCTCCGGCGCGCGTACGGGCTCGCAGACCGGCTCGTCTGTCCCTCCGAGTACAACCGCGACGTGATCCGCGGGTACGCGGACGTGCCGACGACGGTCGTCTCGAACGGGGTTGACCGCGAGAAGCTCGACGGCTTCGAGTCGCTGGAAGCGGAGTACCGCGAGCGCTACGACCTCGACCCGCCGACGGTGTTCATGGTCGGCCACGTGATCAAGCGGAAGGGGTTAGAGACGTTCGTCGAGACGGCCCATCGGATGCCGGACGTCGACTTCGCGTGGTTCGGCCACGTCGACCGATCGCTGAAGGGCCGCGAGACGAAGCGGCTCATCGACGAGGCGCCGTCGAACTGTACGTTCACGGGGTTCGTCGACGACATCCGAGGCGCGTACGCCGCGGGCGACGTGTTCTGTTTCCCGACCCACGAGGAGAACGAGGGGATCGCGCTGCTGGAGGCGATGGCGGCCGGGAAACCCCTCGTCGTGCGCGACATCGAGACGTTCTCGTGGCTGGAAGACGGCGAGGAATGTCTGAAGGTGGGCAGCGAGGGCGGTGGAGACGGCGCCGCGAGCGCGGACGTCACCGACGCCCCCGGAGACAACGTCGAGGGCTTCGTCAACGCGCTAGACGAGCTCCGCGACGCCGACCGCCGGGCGGGACTCGGTGCCAACGCCGCGGCGCGAAGTGAGGAGTTCTCGCTCGACGCGATCGCCGACCGGTACCGCTCGCTGTACGCGGATCTTGTTTGAGCGGTCCGGAGCGGCCGATCGGCGGCCGTTCGCGGAAACTTGCGAAAACCGCAGTTGGTATGTCCTCCGGTCGACTCCGTAGAGCCAAATGACTCGTGTGAGCGTTATCGGCTGCGGGAACATGGGCGGCGCCCTGCTCAGGGGGCTTGCCCGCGCGGAGGGGTACCACCTCACGGCGATCGACCTCGACCTCGAGGCGCTCGCCGCGATCGAAGACGCCGTCGACGAGACGACCGGGGACGTGGCGGCGGCGCGCGACGCCGACATCGTCGTCCTCGCGGTGAAGCCCGACGTGGCGCCGGCGGTTCTCGACGACCTCGACCTCCGGGCGGACCAGCAGCTCGTGACGCTGGCGGCGGGGCTCCCCCGCGAGTTCGTCGCCGAGCGCACGGACGCGCCGGTCGTCAGGATCATGCCCAACCTCGCCGCCGAGACGGGCGACATGGCCGCGGCGGCGACGAACGCGGGCCTCACCGACGAGGTCCGCGAGATGCTCGACGCGGTCGGGGAGTTCGTCGAGGTCGACGAGTCGCTGATGCACGTCTCGACCGCCGTCAACGGCAGCGGCCCCGCGTTCGCTTTCTACCTGATCGACGCGATGAAGCAGGGCGGGATCGACAGCGGACTCGACCCCGAGCAGGCGGAAACGCTGGCCGCCCAGACGTTCAAGGGCGCCGCGGAGACGGTGTTGCGCGACGACCGCAGCGTCGACGAGCTGATCGACGCGGTCTGCTCGCCCAACGGGACGACGATCGAGGGGATGGACGTGCTCTGGGACAGCGACGCCGACGAGGCGGTCGAGGACGCCGTTGCGGCCGCGGAGCGTCGCTCCCGAGAGCTCGCCGAGGCCTTCGACGATGCCTGAGGACGCGAGCGTCGAGCGAGTCGGCACGGCAGACCCCGAGCGCGTTGAGGCCGCTCGGCGGGAGGCGGCCGGCGCGGACCGGGTGATCGTCAAGGCCGGAACGAACTCCCTGACCGACGCGGACTCCCGGCTCGACCGCGTGAAGCTCGACAAGCTCGTCGCCGACGTGATGGACCTCCGCGAGCGCGGCACCGAGGTCGTGTTGGTCTCCTCGGGGGCGGTCGGCGCCGGCACCGGACGGCTCGACGTGGGACCGGAGTCGCGCGACGGGGTCGACTCGATCGCCGAGAGCCAGGCGCTCTCGACGGTCGGACAGGGGCTGTTGATGCGCCACTACACGCAGAGCTTCGAGCGGTTCGACCAGGACGTGGCGCAGATCCTCGTGACGGGCACGGACCTCGACGCGCCGGAGCGGTTCGACAACTTCACCAACACCGTCGAGAAGCTGCTGTCGTGGGGCGTCGTCCCCGTGGTCAACGAGAACGACGCGGTGGCGACCGACGAGCTCCGGATCGGCGACAACGACATGCTGTCGGCGTCGATCGCGATCGGTCTCGACGCCGACCTCCTCGTGACGCTCACCGACGTCGACGGCGTCTACACCGGGAATCCGAAGCGCGACGCGGACGCCGAGCTAATCGAGGCGGTCGACGACGGCTACGAGCGGCTCCGCGAGATCGTCGGCGACGGCACCGCGACCGACTTCGGCGGGATCCGCACGAAAGTGGAGGGTGCCCACGACGTGAGCCGCAACGGGATCCCAGCGATCATCGCGGGCTCCGCCGAGCGCGACGTGTTAGCGCGGATCGTAGCGGGTAAGCCGACGGGCACGCTATTCGTGCCAGAGACTGGTGACGACGATGAGTGACACCGACACGGAACCGGACACCGACGTGGAGGCCGACACCGACGAGCTGGCCCGGCGGGCCGAACGCGCCGCGCTCCGGCTCGCGAACGCCGACGAGGCGACGCGGAACGAGGCGCTCCGGTCGATCGCCGACGCGATCCGCGAGCGCGAGTCCGAGATACTCGACGCGAACGCGGTCGACGTCGAGGAGGCGGAGCGGATGCTCGCCGAGGGGGAGTACACGCAGGCCTTAGTCGACCGCCTGAAGCTCGACGAGACGAAGATCGAGGAGATCGCCTCGATGGTCGAGTCGGTCGCCGCACAGGACGACCCGCTCGGGGAGACGCTCGCGGCGCGCGAGCTCGACGAGGACTTGGAGCTGTACCGGGTCGCCGTGCCGATCGGCGTCGTCGCGACCGTGTTCGAGTCGCGGCCCGACGCCCTGGTCCAGATCGCGGCGCTCGCGTTGAAGTCCGGCAACGCCGTCGTCCTCAAAGGAGGCAGCGAGGCCAGCGAGTCGAACCGCGTGCTGTACGAGGCGATCGTTGAGGCGACCGCCGACCTGCCCGACGGCTGGGCCGCGCTCATCGAGGCGCACGAGGAGGTCGACCGCCTGCTCGAACTCGACGACCGCGTCGACCTCGTCATGCCGCGCGGCTCCTCGGAGTTCGTCTCCTACATCCAGGAGAACACCCAGATCCCCGTGTTGGGACACACCGAGGGGATCTGCCACGTCTACGTCGACGAGGCGGCCGACTTGGAGATGGCCGAAGCCGTCGCCTTCGACGCGAAGGTCCAGTACCCGGCGGTGTGTAACGCCGTCGAGACGCTGCTCGTCCACGAGTCCGTCGCCGACGCGTTCCTCCCCGGTCTCGTCGAGCGGTACGAGGCGGCCGGCGTCGAGCTGCGCGGCGACCGGCGGACCCGCGAGGTCGTCGACATCGAGCCCGCGACCGACGACGACTGGGACACCGAGTACGGCGACCTCGAACTGTCGATCGCCGTCGTCGACGACGTGTACGCCGCGGTCGAACACGCCAACGACCACGGATCGAAACACACCGAGTCGGTCCTCACCGAGGACGCCGAGACGGCCGAGACGTTCATGACCGGCGTCGACGCCGCGAGCGTGTTCCACAACGCGTCGACGCGGTTCGCGGACGGCTACCGCTACGGGCTCGGCGCCGAGGTCGGCATCTCGACCGGCAAGATCCACGCCCGCGGGCCGGTCGGACTGGCGGGGCTCACCACGTACAAGTACTACCTCGAGGGCGACGGCCACCTCGTCGCGAGCTACAGCGGCGAGGACGCGGTCCCGTTCACGCACCGCGAGCTCGACGGCGCCGAGTGGACGCCGGGCTCGCTGTCGACGCGATAGCGACGGCGCCGATACCCCGTCGGTCCGATCGCCGCCAGTCGGTCGGCCCGTGACTGCGCGGACCGCGAGGGGCGGGCAGCCGACCCGTGCCAGTCGCTCACTCGCCCGTCGCGCCGGGGACGATCGTCACCGGCACCGATGCTCCCTCGGCGACGGCGAACGCGGTGTTCCCCTCTCGGAGCGACGCCAACTGGCCCTTCGACCGGTGCCCGATCACGATGTGCTCGACGGCGACGTCGTCCGACATATCGACGAGCTGTTTCCCGACCGCCGTTCCGGACCGAAGCCCGCTCCGGTCGAGATGTTCGAGCGTGACCGTCGTCCCCACGCCGATATCCTCGACGAACGACTCGATCTCGTCGCGGAAGCTCCGCTCCGCCCCAGACGCGCTCGCGTTGCTGATGACGTGGGCGACCGTCAGCGACTGACCGGTCGCCTGGGCCAGCCGCGCCGCGGTCTCGATCACCGCCTCGTAGCGGTCGTCGTCGCTGATGGCAGCGAGAATAGCCATACGCTTCTCACGTGTCAGATAATATTAACCGTTGCTCCGGTCGAGGTCGGTCGTCCGTTCGCCCCGCTCGTCGCCCGCCGGAGGCGCGGGCGCCACCGTGACGGGCCGGAGTCCTCCCAGTCAGGCGTCGAACTCCGGCAGTCGCCCGCCGTCGACGGCGACGTTCTCGCCGCTGACGTACGCGGCGGCGTCGCTCAGGAAGAACCGGAGCGGCGCGGCGACGTCCTCGAAGCCCGCCGGGCGGCCGCGGGGGAAGTCCTCGACGCCGGCCTCGGTGTTCGAGACGGCGAACGGCGAGACGGCGTTGACCGTGATCCCGTCGTCGCTGGTGTCCGCCGCCAGCATCCGCGTGAACATGAGCACGCCCGTCTTCGCGACGAAGTAGGGGAAGTTCACGGGGTGGGCGTGCATCCGGTCGCTGTCGGCGAAGCCGAGGTTCACGATTCGGCCCCACCCCTGGTCGCGCATGGCGGGCAGGGCCCGACGCGAGCAGAGCACCGTGCCGTAGAACGTCGTCTCGACCACGTTCCGCCACGACTCCCACTCGATGTCGCTCCAGTGGCGAGCGTCGAAGTCGCCGACGTTGTTGACGAGGATGTCGACCGACCCGACCTCGGCCTCCACTGTGTCGAACAGCTCGTCGACGGCGTCCGGGTCGGTGATGTCGGCTTGAGCGGTGACTGCGGTCCCGCCTCGCTCGCGGACCTCCTCGGCGGTAGCGGTCGCCGCCGCCTCGCTCTCGTTGTAGTGTACCACGACGTCGGCGCCGCAGTCGGCGATCGAAAGCAATAGCTCGCGGCCGACGCGCTTCGCGCTGCCGGTCACGAGGGCGGTCCGTCCGCTCAGGTCGGGGCGTAGCTCCATGCGGGATCCATGCACCGGATCGCTCCTAAGCGTTCCTCACGGATCGCGGCGTCGGCGGTCGGTGGTCGGCATCGCCTCGAAAAAGCAGTGGCGCGACGGCGACCGGCGAGTCGACCGCCGGGTTACTCGTCGTCGCCGCCGTCCGTGAGGATCTCGACGTCCGTCGCCTCGTCGGGTTCGGACAGCGACGGGTCTTCGGCGGTCTCCTCGCTCGTCGCCTCTTCGTCTCGCGTCCACTCTCGCGGAGTGCGTCCGTGACACATGGTACAGTATAACATACTAATTGCGGAGGATTAAATCCTCGGTCGCGATCGGCCCGTATCGACCGCGAAAGGCCCTCGCAGCCGGCCGACCGCTCGTTACGCGACCGGTGCCGACGCGGGTCCGGCGGAGTGGCCGCTAGGGGGAGACCGGCGGTGGGAGGTCGACGAGCAGCGACACCGCGACGGCGACCGCCACTGGGGGCACGAGCAGGAGCGACGCGACCGTCTGCCACCACCGTCCCGGCGCGCGAAACCGACCCGCGTTCCGCGCCGCCACCGGGTTCGCCGCGACGGCCACGTCCCCGCCCGAGAGCGTGGCCCAGTACGCGATCAGCGGAAACAACGCGACCGCGAGCGGGGAGTCCGCCGGCAGCGCGGTCCCCACTCCGACGGCGACGGCGAGGTTGATCGGGAGCGGCGCGAGCGCGCAGACCCGAATGACGCTCGTCGACGTCGACGGCGGAATCGTCGCGTCGAACTGCCCCAGGGGAATCCCGCTCGCGTGTTCCGGGAGAAGCGTGATCTCGGGGGTCATGCCGGCCAGTCGCGCCACCGCCGCGTGCGCGAGCTCGTGCGGTCCGACGAGGATAGCGACGAGAGAACGCAGCGCACGGACTGCCATCGGACGCTCACTCGGCGTCCCGAACGGTCGTGTGACGGGCAGGTTCGGCCGGGTCGGTCGCGGCGTCGGCGGCCGCTCCGCCTGCTCCGAGGTCGTCGTCACGCATACAGCCTAGCAACGGTCAGACGGCGCTTCAATCCGTCGCCCACGCTGACAGCCCGAGAGGGCCGTCGCCGCAGCGACACACGCGCCGCCCGAACGTCCCCGTGGAGAGAGTGTCACTGGGAGCCGGCGTACACGTCGGTCCTGCTCACCCCTGAAGGAGGTTCATCACCTCGTCGGCCACGCCGGGCTCGACGGCGACGACGTAGCGCTTCCCCGGCGTGAGCGTCGTGTCGGGACGGGCGACCTGTTGGGCGTCCGCGGCGGAGACGACCAGGGTACCGTCCGGAAACCGGACCTGCGTGAGCGACTTCCCGGCGGCCGGCGCTCCCTCCGCGATGCGGACGAGCATGATGTCGAGGTCGCCCGTCACGTCCGTCAGCGCTTGGACGTCGTCACCGACGATCTCGTTCGCCGCCACGCGGGCACCCGCTCGCTCCGGGAACAACACCGCGTCGACGAACCGCGTGTACGCCTCGCCGGCGGCCCGGTCGATGCGAGCCACCGTCCGAGTCCCCGGAGAGAGCTCCCTGGCGGCCAGACAGACCGCGAGGTTGAGCCCCGTCTCCCCGGTGAGCGCCGCGACGACGTCCGCCCGTTCGACGCCGGCCTGCTCGATGATGTCGGGGTTCGTCGCGTCGCCGCGGATCACCGTGGCGACGTACTCGTCTGCGATCTCGGAGACGACGTCTTCGTCCCGCTCGACGATCGTCACCGCGTGGCCGTGGTCTGCGAGTAGCTCAGCCGTTTGGAAGCCGACACGTCCGCCGCCCGCGATCACGATGTCGAGTGAACTCGTCATGGATTCAGTCCTCCGCCTCCGGAATGGCCGTCGCGTCTGCCGCCGCCGAGTCCGCGTCCGGTTCCGCCCGCAGTCTGTTGAGCGCGAGATACGCGGCGCCGCCGAGCAGGATCCACGCCGCGCTGAGCGCTAGCGCCAACGGGTCCGTCCGCAGCAGGTACTCCACGAGCACCCCGGTCAAGACCAGGTTGAGCGCGATGCCGATTAGCGGGGGGGCCGGATAGAACGGCATCTCGTATGGACGGTTCATGTCGGGTCGCTCGCGTCGCAGCCTGATCGCGGCGACGTTGACGATGACGAACGAGAGCAGGAAGAAGAGGCTCGACATGTTCCCCGCGCTCTGCGTCGGCAGCGCGACGGAGCCCAACATGACCACGGCGCTCGCGAGGATCGCGACGAACGGCGTCCCGTATCGGTGGTGGATCTGGCCGAACGAGGGCAGCAACTGCCCCTCGCGTCCCATCGAGAACGCGACCCGCGAAGAGGCGATCACGACCGCGTTTAGCGCCGTCAGCGTCGAGAACACGGCGCCGAAGACGACCAGCGCGCCGCCGTTCCGGATGATCGGGAGGCCGGTCGGCATGAACGAGGTCGCCGCCGCGGCGATCCCGGCCTCCCCCGCCTCCGCGAGCCCCTCTGCCCCGAGCGTTCCGACGGCGACGGTGACCACGGCCAGGTAGACGACCACGGTCACGGCGAGGCTCACAAAGATCGCCTTCGGAATGTTCTCCCGGGGATTCTTCACCTCCTCCGTGACGGTCGTGATGAGGTCGTACCCCTCGAAGGCGATGAACGTGAGCCCCATCGCCGGTAGGACCGCTCCCGCTCCGCCGCCCGCGGGGAACAGCGGCTGGAACTCGGCGCCCGAGAACATCGGCGACGCCAGCCCGAAGGCGACGAACACCACGAGGATGATCACCTTGATTATCGTGAACACCGTCTCTGCCTTCCCGCTGGCGGCCGTTGAGACGGCGTTGAGCGCCACCAACACGAAGACGGCGACGAACGCCAGCAGGAAGCCCGGGCTGACCTGCGCGCCGACGACGGGAAGGATGACGTCACCGACCTCCTCCGGCGGAGCGACGGCCCCGTAGACGTGGAGCAGTTCGAGGAAGTTCGGAGCGAATCCCAGCGCGTAGAGTGCCCCGGCGATCATGTACGCGAACCAGAGCATCCAGCCCATGATGAACGACGAGAGGTCGTCGAATATCTCCCGGACGAACGCGTACCCGCCGCCGCTCTTCGGGATCGAGCTGGCGAGTTCGGCGTACGACAGGCCGGTGAACGCGGTGACGACCCCGTTGAGCGCGAAGACGACGATCGCCGCCGGACCGGCGATTTCCGCGGCCAGTCCGGTCAGTACGAAGATGCCGGCACCGATCATCGCCCCCATGCCGATCATCGTCGCGTCGAGCAGTCCGAGCTCGGCTTCCGGAGAACGAGTCTCGCTTCCGCTCATCGGTCGTGAAAGCCGCGTCCCGTATCGTCCATCGTACGCCCCGAAACTGGTACTCTCGTCACTTTATACCCCGGGTGAATTCGGGAGTCGCGGAATCGTGGCGGGGCCTGATACGCCCGCCCGGTGGCAGCGCGCTGGTAGTTGTTCCAGAGGGCCGGAATCCGGCCCTGATTAAAGCCGTCGGAAGCCGAGGGACGACACGATGACCCAGTCAAAGCGATTCGTCATCGCCGGCGGCGGGCGAGTCGGACTCCAGACTGCGGAGAACCTCACCGAACAGGGCCACGAGGTGCTGCTGATCGAGGTGGACGCGGACCGCGTCGAGAAGCTGTCTGACGCGTACCTCGGCCCCGTGATCCACGGCGACGCCACCGAGCAGTCGATCCTCAGGCAGGCGGACCTCCGAAACGCCGACGCTATCGCGGCGCTGACCGACGAGACGGAGACGAACACGGAGATCTGTATGACCGCGCACCACCTCGCGCCGGCTATCCGGACCCTGGCCAGGTCGGAGTCGCGGACCGAACAGGAACACGGCGAGGTCGTCGACGCCACGCTGCTACCGCAGTCGCTCGGCGGCGACCACGCGGCCGATATGCTCACCGGCGAAGAGATCCGAACGCTCGTGTTCCCCACCGCCGACCTCGACATCATCGAGGTGACCGTCTCCGAGTCCGCCCCCGTCGCGGGACGCCGGCTCGACGAGATCGCCCTTCCGGCCGGGAGTCTCCTCATCTCCACGTCGGACCGAGAGTCGCTCGCCGGTCCCGACACGCTGCTGGAACCGTCACAACAGTATATCCTCGCCGTCGAGTCGGACGTCGTCGACGAGGTCGTCAAACTCTTTCGCGGGTGACCTCGCCCGACGGCCGCGACCGCCGTCGCGACCGCTCAGGGCCCGTTCGTGACTGGGTGTTTTCGTCGCTCGTCGCCTAGATTCGATATATCGATATGTGATTTACGAGTTCCGTCTCAAACGACATTCCGGCTTCGCGCGTCCGACAAATTTGGACGCACCCGAGCGAATCCGACCCACTCCGGAATTATTACCCCCGGCGCTCACGCAGCACGGGGTATGACCGACTCCGACTGGGGCGACTGGCTGCCGCGCGCGGTCGCGGACGCCGACCCCGACACGGTGGCGCTGTGGTACCTGGGCTGTAACGGCTTCGCGATCAAGGGGAGCGAGGGGACCGCCCTCTGGATCGACCCGTACGTGGGCACGGGCGACCCGCCGCGGACGGTACGGATGATCCCGATTCCCTTCGACCCCGAGGACGTCGAAGTCGCGGACGCGGTGTTGGCCACCCACGAGCACACGGATCACGTTCACGGGCCCTCGCAGGCGCCGATCCTCGCCAACGCGGACGCTGACCTCGTCGCGCCCGACGACTCGCTCGCGGTCGCGCGCGAGGAGGAGCGGTGGACCGACAAGTACGCGGTCGACGACGCCCAGTTCACCGAGGTGACGGAGGGCGACGAGCTGCGGATCGGCGAGTTCACCGTTCACGTCGTCGAGACCCGCGACGCGGACGCCACGCATCCGGTGGGTTACGTGATCGAACACGACGCCGGGACGGTGTTCCACGCCGGGGACAGCAAGCCGTCGCCGACGTTCGAGGGGCTCGCGGAGCGGTTCGACATCGACCTCGGCATCCTGGCGTTCGGCTCGGAGGGCACGATACCGGACAAGGAGACGGGCGAACCGGTTCAGACGAAGTGGTACAGCGACGAGAACGAGATCGCGACGGCCGCGAACGACCTCGGCCTCGACCGGCTCGTCCCGACCCATTGGGACATGTGGAAGGGGCTGACCGCCGACCCGACCGCGCTCCACGACCACGTGCGGAGCTACGAGTCTCCGGATCGGCTGGAGATCGTGGAGATCGGCGATCGAATAGACCTGTAGATGGGAGCTGAGCGGCCGTTTTCGCGGCGTATCGGTTATCACCGGCGAAACCCGGCCCGTGGAATTTAAGCCCCTGCTCCGGGACCGTGGAGTATGAGCGAACGGACGGCGGAGGCGGCCACGACCGTCGACGAGGACGGCATCCGCGTCGAGAAATCCTTCACGGACGACGCGTTCCCCGTGCCGGCGGTGATGTACACCCTCTCCTCACACCGTGAGGACCCCGTACGGGTGCGTATCGTCGACCGGATCCCGGAGTCGTTCCCGATGGACCGAGTGGGGTTCCACCCGGAGTACGAGAGCGAGAACTGGACCGCGTACAAGGACCACCGCGTGGAGTTCGAACGGGTGATAGACCCCGACGAGACCGTCGAGACGGTGTTCGGGATCCGCGACGACGACCCCGACCTCGACGGGTTCCTCGGCACGCCGGTGATCGAACACGTGCCGGTCGGCGAGGAGATCGAAGACGTCCTCGGCGCCGGCGACACGGACGCCGTCCGAGAGGTGCTCTCCGGCGACCGCGCGACGCTCCCCGGAATGGCGGAAGAGGACGAACTGTTGGCGGGAGACCCCGCGGAGTCCGGTGAGGGCGCCTCGGCCCGCGATCCCGGCCCGGAACCCGCGGCGGAACCGGAACCGGAGGCAGAGAGCGCCACGGAAGCCGCCGCCGGCCGCGAAACCGAGGCCGATCCTGAGCCCGACACCCCCGAGCCGCGAACGGTCGCCGACGACGGGACGGCCGCGGTGTCCCCACATGAGGGGGAATCGGTCGGCGCCGCGGTCGAACCCGAGGCCGGAGCCGAAGAGACAACCCCTGCCGATGAGCCCGACGAAACGCCCGAAACAGACGACACAGCCGCCGAGTCGGCCGTCGAAGACGAGCCGGAAGTCGCCGACGAAGACGGAACGGAAGCCGACGAAGACGGAACGGAAGCCGACGAACTCGACGAAACCGACGAGACGGACGAGGCGAGTCTTCCGGGCGAAGGCGGTCTCGCGGCCGCGTTAGCGGCCGAGATCCGCACCGGGGCGGCCGACGAGGAGGACATCGAGACCATCGAGAGGGCGTTCGACGCGAGCGTGCCGCGCAGCGTCGACGTGCGGATCGCTCGACTCCAGTCGAGCGTGGCCGACATCGAGGCGTACGCCGACGCGCTCGCGGAGTTCATCGACGGCGAGGGGACCGCCCGAGAGATCCTCGACGGGATCGACGAGCGTGTGGACGCCGTCGAGTCCGAGGTCGACGCCCTCGACGATCGCCTCGACGACGCGGAAGACGATCGCGAGGAGATCGAGTCGGACGTCGCCCGCGTCGACTCCGCGGTCGCGTCGACCTCCGACGCGGTCGATGCGGTCGACGAGCGCGTGGAGGCCGTCGAGACCGACCTCGATGCGGTCGAAGACGACGTGCGCGGCGTGGAAGACGACGTACAGGCGGTCGAAGACGACGTTCGCAGCGTGGAAGGTGACGTGCGCGGCGTGGAGGACGAGGTCGCGTCCGTCGAGGAAACCGTTGAGTCGGTCCGAGACGGCGTCGCGGCCGTCGAGAGCGACGTCGAGGACCTCGCCGACGACGTCGACCGGGTGGAGGGGACGGCGGACGCCGCCGCGGAGACGGTCGACGACCTGGGCGACGACGTGGAGACGCTGTACGAGGAGGTCGACAGGGCGGCCGAACAGGCCGAGAACGCCGAAGAGCGGGCCGAAAGCGCCGAGGACCGCGCGGCCGGCGTCGCGGAGCGCGTCGACGACGTGGAGTCCGGACTCGACCGCTTCGACGAGGAATTCGACGACCTGTGGGACGACCTCGCGGAGGTGGACAGCCGGCTCACCGACATCGAGGACCGGCTCGGAGAGGACCTCGACGACGTTGCCGCCGAGCTAGATGAGATCAACGACCACCTCGACGAGCTCGACGAGTTCCGTACCCGGCTCAACGAGGCGTTCGGCCCGTAGTCGCTCCGTTTCGACGATCGAGCGGCGACACCGAAAGCTGTCGGCGGCACCCCGGTTGAAAAACGCAACCCGTTTTACGCGCGCGGTCGCAGATGGGGCAATGACAGACCCGGTCCCGGTCGCCGTGCCCCGGAAGGGGCGCCCGCTCGAAGCGGTCTTAGAGCGGATCGCGACCGTCGCGAGCGACGACCGCCTCGACCGGCTCGCGGACGGCGTGAGCAACACGCTCCGATACGAGAAGGCCGTCACGAAGGGGTCGGTCGACGCCGACGAGGGCCCGTACGAGCGGCTCGCGGAGTACTCTGACCCGACGACGGCGGCCGAACCGGAGTACACGCTGCTGCGCGACGACCGGGACGGCAAGCCGCGGCGAATCGTGTTCGACGCCGCCACGGTGGATCTCGGCGACGTGACGGTCAAGCTCGTCGGCCGCGAGGAACCGTTCCGTGCGCTCCGAACCCACGAGTTCGCGCTCGGATTCGACTCCGCCGACCTCGTCTTAGAGGAGGTCGTCGGGATCCGAGGGGGCGGGCTCGGCGACATCTCGGACATCAACGACCGGATCGACCCGGTCGACACCGACGTGCGCGTGGTGACCGGTCTCGGTGACACGGTGTACCACACGCTGATGGGACGCGAGGACCGACGCAGACCGGGAGAGACGTACGACCGCGCGTATCTGGCCGACTACGAGGGGTCACTGTGTATCTCGCCGCGGTACGAGCGCCTCGTCACTGCCGTGTTAGGGACCGACGCGCTCGACGGGGTGGAGTTCGTCTACCCGGAGGCCGACGAGGAGGAGGAGGCGGCGATAGCCAGAGTCGGTCTCGGCGTCTACCTCACCGTCACCGGCTCGACGGCGCGCGAACACGGACTCGCCGTCGGGGAACACCTCTTCCCGAGCGAGACGGTCCTGATGCGTAACGCGGCCGAGACCGACGATTCGGTCTCCCGCGTCCTCCGGGCGCTCGAACGAGAGGCTCCCGACTCGGAGATCCGCGTCTGATACCAGAGATAGTATAGCGGCATGAGATGTACGCGTTCGAGTCGGGACGACGTCCGGCGCCGATGTGTGCCGTTTCGAACCGGCACCCGCCGAGTACTATCGCCAGTTACCCCAGCGTTCTCGCACTACGACTCTCGTCGCCGCACCGAGCGCCTCGCGCAGAGCGGGGAAAGCGATTGGGCCGACGGACGACATCCGGGGCCGATCAGATTCACATTGCCGTCCGTTGGGCATCGCGTGTCCCAATTGAATATCTTGGATTGTATAACTAGTAGTTGGAACTAATGATACTAGAGAGTTGGATAATAAACTCGACCCGGCCAAAATGTGGTCCTGCCCACTGAGATAAGGTCACTTATCCAGAAATCTAGGATAGATTGAAGTCACGGCAGCGAGAACGGTCGTCCGAGAACGATGGGAGGCGATCGACAGTCGGTGAAGACGTACGTGCCGACGGAACAGAAGGACGTGTGGCGCGACCACGCCGACGAGCTCGACATGTCGCTGAGCGAGTTCGTCAGGACGATGGTTCAGGCCGGGCGGAGGGGGTTCGCGCCGACCGGATCGGAAGGTCGGGAGGAGTCCCCTTCCGAGCCCGCTGACCCAGGGGGTAGCGACCTCGAAAAGCGCGTCCACGCGGCTCTCGAATCGGGGCCCCGCTCGTGGGACGAACTCGTCCAAGCGGTGGTCGGCGACGTGGAGGACGAACTGGAGGAGACCCTCGACGAGCTACAGGAGCGCAATCGGATCCGGTACAGCGGCCGAGAAGGGGGGTACGTGTTGACCGATGAGTAGCGCGAGAGCGTCTCCGGACCCCGACGACCCCGTCGGCTACTTCCTCGAAGACCTCACCTACCACGGAAAGACGGACCGGACCAGGGCGGCGTACGAGCGCGTTCTCCGGCGGTTCGAGGCGTTCCTGGACGACGTTGATCCGGAGGCCGCGACGCACCGCGACTGTATGGCGTTCGTCCACTCGCTGCGGGGTGACGTCGCCGACAGCACGGTCGCGACGTACGCGGCGTACCTCCACCGGTTTTACGGGTATATGACGGAGGTGGAGGCCTTCGACGGTAACCCAATGACGCTGGTGATGGAGGAAATGGACGAGACCGTCGATAAGGACCCGGCCCGCCGCGACGTCTCGGTCCCGGCGATGCGCTCGTTCGTCGCCGGAATCCGGCACCCGCTCCACCGCGCGCTGGTGGTGACGCTCCTCAAGACCGGCATGCGGGTCGGCGAGCTGTGTAACCTCGACCTGCGAGACCTGTCGGTCAGCGACCCGGACCTCCTCAACGCGACGTACTCGCTCGGGGGACGCCCGGCGCTGTCCGAACGGCCGGACTCGATTTTCGTGACCGCCGAGGCGACCGTCGGCGAGGAGCTGAACGGGGAGGTGCGAACGGCCGCGAACAAACGGAAGCGCGGGACGGTGATCCCGGTCGACGACGAACTCCGCAGAGCGCTGAAGACGTGGCTCGCGGTGCGTCCGGACTCGCCGTCGCCGGCTGAGCCGCTGTTCGTCGGCACCGCGGAGGGATGGGGGGAACGATTGGAACCGCAGGCGGTCAGACACGTCGTCGAGCGGCACGCCCGCGAGGAGGGGTGGTACCGGACCGGCGGCGGCGCCGACGAGAACGTCACGCCCCACTACTTCCGCCACTTCTTCACGACGCACCTCCGCGACAGAACCGGCGACCGCGGAGTGGTGAAGTACCTCCGCGGCGATGTCGCCGACGATGTGATCGACACGTACACGCACAACTGGGGGGATCAGGTCCGGGAGGTTTACGAGGCGAACGTCTACCGACTCTTCGCGTGAGAGTGGTTCCAATTTCGTCGTCCCAGTAGCGACTCGTTTCGTTCGAGCGCAGCCACGTAAATCGTATGTGGCTATATCCAAACTGTGGGGCCGGTCGCGAAGATACCGGGGTGGTCGCACACGAGCACGGTGGGCTGAACCCTTCCGAAAATAGTCGACGGCGCGGCCGGCCGCTCGAACGGTCCGCGTGTCGACTGACGGCGAAGCACCGTGTCACTCACATGTCGGAAAAAACGGTGAAGCAACGACGATGGCGCTCCTGAGAGTGCCGCCCTCACCGGCCTGTCCGTCCTCGCCGGGACGGCGGTCACCACCTTCCTCTGTGTCGGACCCCGACGGCTGTCCCGCGCGGCGAACGGCTTCGGCGACCGCTCTCGCGACGTAGCCTCGTGCCTCGCGGCGGCGCCGGCGGACCGCGAGCCGGTACCCGGCTCCGGCGAGCGGTACGGCTGGGCGCTCGCGGAAGGGACCGGCGCGGCCGCGGCGCTCGCGGAGCGCGCCCGCGACCGGGGCGGCGACGTAGCCGCCGAGCGATTCCGCGAGCGGCGCAACCGGTTCGTCGACTGCGTCGACACGTACCGCGGCCCGGCCGGGCCTTGGTACGAGAAGCTCTCGCCCGCGGGGAGCGACGGCGGCCCCGTACCGCCGGAGCCGCCGGGCGTCGAACCAGACTACCACCCCGCGAGCGCCCACTCCGAGAGCTGGCGCTCCGGGGTGCGGTGAGCGCGGAGAACGGCTCAGGCGACCGAAAGGAAAGAGTGGGCGCGGTCCGCCCGACGGTCACTCCTCGTCGAGGAGGCTCTCGACGAGAGCCTCAGGGTCGAATCGCGTGATGTCGTCGTACCCCTGCCCGGTTCCGAGGAAGAGGATCGGTTTCCCGGTGACGTACGCGACCGAAATGGCGGCGCCACCGGAGGAGTCGGCGTCGGCCTTCGTCAAGATTGCGCCGTCGATCGCGGCGGCGTCGTTGAACTCTTTCGCGCGGTTGACCGCGTCCTGCCCCGCGACGGCCTCGTCGACGAACAGCGTCATGTCCGGGTCGACGACGCGGTCAATCTTCTCCAGTTGCGCCATTAGGTCGTCGCTCGTGTGGAGCCGCCCCGCCGTGTCGCCGAGGACGACGTCGACGTCGTTCGCCTCGGCGTACTCGACGCCGTCGTAGATGACGGCCGCCGGGTCGCCGCCCTGGTCGTGGCTGATCAGGTCGCGGCCGAGCCGGTCGGCGTGTTCGCGGATCTGCTCGTTCGCGCCCGCGCGGTCCGTGTCGCCGTTCGCGAGGACGGATGAGTAGCCTCGGTCACCGAGCCACTCGGAGAGCTTCGCGATGCTCGTCGTCTTCCCGACGCCGTTGACGCCGGTGAAGACGATGGTGACGGGTTTGTCGGCCTTGGCGATCCGCTCTTCGAAGTCGAACTGTCCGACGGCGATGACGTCGAGGAGGGCGTCGTGGAGCGCAGACTCGACGAGTTCGCCGGTCGTCTCGACCTGCTTGCGGGACTCGCCGAGCATGCTCTCGCGGACGCTGTCGAGGATCTGCTCGGCGACGCTCATCTCCACGTCGCTCTCGAGCAGCGCCATCTCGAGGTTCCACAGCGGCTCCTCGAGGTCCTCCTCCTCAATGATGATGCGCCCGGTCGCGAACGCCTTCGCGCGCTGGAAGGTACTCGGCTCGTCGTCGTTCGACGACTCGTCCGAACCGCCCGCGTCGCCGTCGACCGCCGAACGGGATTCCGCGGTCGCGTCGGCGCCGCTCTCGGCGGTCGTCGCTTCCTCGGGCGGGGCCTCGTCCTCCTCGGCCTCCGTCGACTCCTCGACGTCCTCGCGGAAGCCGGAGAGCTTGTCTTTCAGTCCGTCGAACACGGTATCGTCTCCGTCTTACTCCCCGTCGCCTTCCTCGGCCTGCTGCATCTGCTGCATCTGCTGTTGCTGCATCTGCTGTTGCATCTGCTGGGCCTGCTGTTCGAGCTCGTCGCTCTCGGACTCCAGCTCGTCGACCTCCTCCTGCGTCTCCTCGATCCGGTCGTCGAGCGCCTCCTGCTTGCGCCGGAGGACGTCGATCGCGTCGCCCTGCTCCTGCTCCGCGGAGTAGTTCCCGCCGAGCGAGACGATGACCTCGTCGATGTCCTGGACCTCCGCGCGGAGGTAGGCGCCGCCGCCGAGCGGGACCTGAACGGTCGCGCCCGTGTCGAGGGTCTTGATGGCCTCGACGGCGTCGTCGATGTCGGCCTTCTCCTCGCGGTAGTCGGCGATTTCGCCTTCGAGGGCCTCGATCTCCTCGTCGAGCGCCTGGATCTCCTGTGAGAGCTGCTGGAGCTGCTGTTGTCCGCCGCCCATCATGCCTCGGACACCTCCTCGATCTCGATCTGGGTGCGCTTCCGGTTGTGCTGGCTCCCGACCGTGGTGTAGATCCGCTCGCGGGCGAGGTCCTCGTTCTCCGCCTCGATGTCCTTCGTGAACGGCTGGTCGCCGTCTCGGCTCTGGAACCGTCCACTCACCGTGTAGGTACTCATGTTCCCCGATCCGGCAGGGACAGGGAAGTATCTTCCTAAAAGGCGACAGGCGGCCGCGTCATCGCGGACCGCCCGCGACGACGGCCGTCACGGCGTCGCGTCACGGAAATCGTGTGCCGAGGGAGGTCATCCCGAGAGGTCCGCGCGGCGGAATCGGACGATAGCGATCGCGAGGAGGACGGCCGTCGCGGCGAGCAGGACTGCGGCGCCCGTGAGGTCGTACTCGCCCAACACCAACACCGCGGAGGGGTCGTAGTGGGCCGTCGGGCTGACGTTCCCGGCCGCGGCGTAGTCGGTGCTGGCGACGAGGGAGTCGAACATGAACAGCGCGAACAGTCCCCCGAGCGCGACCCGCTGAGCGACCCCCGGCCGCGAGAGCAGCGTCGAGACGGCGATACCCGCCGCGACGCACGCCACGTGATACGGCACCGCGAGCGCGTGGACCGCCGCGAGGCGTTCGACCGCGATCGTCTCGCCGACCGCGACGACGCCGACGTACGCGACGACCGGCAGCACGACGTTGAGGAGGACGACGAGCGGAACCAGTCCGAGAAACCGACCGATCACGACGTCACGTCGCGCGACGGGCGCCGACAGCGTCAGGTCCATGCGACCGGAGGCGACGTCCCCCGCTATCGTCCCGCCGGCGAGGTACGCCAGGTACAGCCCGACCAGCAGGAGCCAGGCGAACTGGTAGAACTCAACCGCAAGGAAGCCCTCGATAGATGAGATAGCGATGATCCCGAACGCCTCCCGGACCGCGGGCGGGAACGCCTCGACGTACGCGTCGAGGTCGACGTCCGCGGTCGCCAGGGACGGGAAGAACGCGAGGAACACCAACAGGAACGAGGAGAGCAGGCCAGTCAGCACGACCGTTCCGCGGGCCCGGCCGGCGGCGTCGTACCGTGCGATCGCGAGCCACGGGGTCGCGCGGTCGCTCATCGCTCGTCACCCCCCGATTCGGCGGTCGGATCCGCGTGCGCTCCGCGGTTGGTCGACGCCTCGGCCTCCTGACGCTCGCCGCCGCCGATCGGTCCCGGAACGTCGCCGTCGTAGAACGTCATGAACGCCTCTTCGAGCGGCGCATCGACGACGTCGAGGTCGAGGACGGTGTACCTCGAGAGCAGGTCGACCAGCGCGTCGTACTCGCCGGTCCACGTGAACGAGACAGTCTCCCCGACGCGCAGATTCATGATCCCGCGGAGCTCGAAGTCGCCGCGATCGACGTCTTCGGCGACGCGGATCCGCACCTGCTTGCCGCCGCGAGAGCGGAGGTCTGCGACCGACTCGACCGCGACGAGGTGCCCCTCTCGGAGGACGCCGACGCGATCGCACAACGCCGCCACCTCGCCCAGCACGTGGGAGGAAAGGAGGACGCTCGCCCCGTCGCCGACGCGCTCGCGGACGAGGCCCGCGAACTCCTCTTGAAGCAGCGGATCGAGTCCGGAGGTCGGCTCGTCGAGCAACAGGAGTTCCGGGTCGTACATGAACGCGGCCACCAGCGCGACCTTCTGCCGGTTTCCCCGGGAGAGGTCGCCGATGCGGCGCGACTCGTCGAGCCCGAAGCGTTCGACGAGGCGGTCGCGGCTCGACTCCCCGCGGAGCGCCGCTTGGTGGTCTAAGAACGCGCCGGCCGTACGGTCGCGGTCGAGCCCCGGATCCCCGGGGAGGTACCCGATCCGCTCGCGTGCGCGACGCGACGCGACCGGGTCCGTGGCGTCGCGCCCGAGGAGCGTAGCGCCGCCGTCCGTCGGCGACAGGAACCCCAACAGCGTGCGGATCGCGGTCGTCTTCCCCGCGCCGTTCGGGCCGAGGAAGCCGAACACCTCGCCGTCCTCGACGGTGAAGGAGACGTCTTCGATCCCCCGGACGTCGCCGTAGTACTTGGAGAGGCCACGGCACTCGATAGCGGGCATACCGTCCTCAACTCCGCTGTAGCTCTTAAATGTG
>NZ_NEWJ01000040.1:0-26033 GCF_002135045.1 Halorubrum sp. SD683 | reverse complement strand
GGACTTAGCTGGTCGGGGTAGAACGGCGTGGGGGTCGGTCGGGTCGGCGGGGAAAGCGTCCGCTTACGCGACGAGGCCGTCCTCGGCCTCCAGCAGCTCGTGGTACCGGTTCCGGATGGTGACCTCGGAGATGTCGGCGACCTCCGAGACGGCGGCCTGCGTCGTCTTCTCGTTCGTGAGGAGCGCGGCGGCGTAGACGGCGGCCGCGGCGAGGCCCACCGGCGACTTACCCGAGTGGACACCCTTCTCCTTGGCGTTGCGGAGGAGGCTCTTCGCGCGCATCTCCGACTCCTCGCTCAGTTCGAGGTCGGAGGCGAACCGGGGGACGTACTGCTCGGGGTCGGCCGGCTTCACTTCGAGCTTCAGCTCGCGGACGACGTAGCGGTACGTCCGCGCGATCTCGGCCTTCTCGACGCGCGACACGTCGGCGATCTCGTCGAGGCTGCGCGGGACGCCGGCCATCCGGGCGGCGGCGTACACGCAGGAGGTGGAGACGCCCTCGATGGAGCGACCGGGGAGCAGGTCCTCGTCGAGCGCGCGTCGGTAGATGACCGAGGCCGTCTCGCGGACGTTGTCCGGGAGCCCCTGCGCGCTCGCCATGCGGTCGATCTCGCCGAGCGCCTGCTTCAGGTTGCGCTCCTTGGAGTCGCGGGTGCGGAACCGCTCGTTCCACTTGCGGAGCCGCTGCATCTTCTGGCGCTGGCGCGCGCCGAGCGACCGGCCGTACGCGTCCTTGTCGCGCCAGTCGATGTTCGTCGAGAGCCCCTTGTCGTGCATCGTGTTCGTCGTCGGGGCGCCGACGCGGCTCTTCTCGTCCTTCTCGCGGGAGTCGAACGCGCGCCACTCCGGGCCGCGGTCGACCGAGTCCGCCTCGACGACGAGCCCGCAGTCGCTGCAGACGGTCTCCCCGTGTTCCTCGTCGTTGATGACGTGCCCGCCGCACTCCGGGCAGCTGAGCGTCTCGTCCGTGTTCTCCGATTCCTCCTCGTTCGTCTCCGTTCGGGAGCGACTCCCCCGTGTGTGTAGTCGTTCACTCATAGCTCGGTGGCCCCCGGAAACTGAAACTGCCCGAGAGCGATCTTACGTTACCGTCGGCAGAAGATAACTTAAAACGACCGGAACGTGTCGCTCGGATCTCGACAAAAGAACACGATCTATCACGCGTTTTCGCCGATCCCCGATCGGTCGGGACGCGCGGACGACCTCGGCCGCCTGCGGCCGCTATCACCGCCGCGGCGCCGCGTCAGCGTGGCGATCGAAACCGTTGAGACGACCGCGACCGGATCGGACGCCATGTCCGCGCCCCGTGTCGTCTCGCTCGCACCGAGCGCGACCGCGACGGTCGCCGGCCTCGGGGCGGCCGACCGCCTCGTCGGCGTCACCGCCCACTGCGACCTCCCGGACGGCTCCGACCCCGGGTCGGCGCACGGTCCCGACCTCCCGACCGCCGTCGGCGGGTGGCTGAACCCCGACCTCGACCGCGTCGCCGCCCTCGACCCGGATGTCGTCCTCACGAGCGACGCGCTCCAGGCCGACCTCGCGGCCGCCTGCCGCGACCGCGGCCTCGACGTCGCGCACCGCGAGCCCGCAACGCTCGACGACGCGTTGGACGGGTTCGCGGCCCGCGGCGCCGACGTGGGCAGCCCCGAGGCCGGCGAGCGCCTCGCGGCCGACGCCCGCGAGCGACTCGACCGGATCGCCGAGGCCGTCGCCGACCGCCGCCGTCCGACCGTGTACTGCGAGGAGTGGTCCGACCCGCCGATGGCAGCCGGCAACTGGGTCCCCGACGCCGTCCGCGCCGCCGGCGGACGCTACCCGTTCGCCGAGCCGGGCGAGCGCTCCCGCGAGGTGGAGCCCGCAGACGTCGAGCGCGCCGATCCCGACCACGTCGTCGTCCACGTCTGCGGGCACGGCGACCGCGTCGACCCCGCCGGCGTCGCCGGGCGCGAGTGGGTCGACGCCCCCGTTCACGTCCTGGACGACTCCCTCCTGAACCAGCCGAGCCCCGCCCTGATCGACGGCGTCGAGCGGCTGGCGCGCTTGCTCCATCCCGAGGCGTTTTCGGCGCCGGACGACGACTCCCGGACATGACGATCCTGCGAGTCGGCGTCGGCAGCGGCAACCCGGTGAAGCGGCGCGCGGTCGAGCTGGCGGTCGGGTCGGCGGGCGACGACGACCTCCCCGGCGGTCCGACCGGCGTCGCGGTCGAGTCGGTCCCGGTCGACTCCCGCGTGAGCGAGCAGCCGACCGGCCACGCCGAGACGGTCGCGGGCGCGGAGAACCGGGCCCGCGCGGCGCTCGAACCCGACCGCGACCTCGGCGTCGGCATCGAGGGCGGCGTCGCGGGATTCGACGGCGCCGACGAGCGGTTCCTGATCATGTGGGCGGCCGTGACCGACGGCGACCGCGTCGGCCGCGCCGCCGGGCCGAGCCTCGCGCTCCCGGCGAACGTCGCCGCCCGCATCGACGACGGGGCGGAACTCGGTCCCGTGATGGACGACCTCCTCGGCACCGACGGCGTCGCGACGCGCGGCGGCGCTGTCGGAGCGCTCACGAGCGGTCGCGTCGACCGGGCGGAGGCGCTCGCGGCCGCGGTGAGCGGCGCGCTCGGTCCCTTCGTCGCCGAACTGTACTGAGCCCGTCCGCGTCGCCGCCCCGGTTCGAAGACCGTACCCAAACCCGCTGCTGGGACGGGACTCTCGCTCGTCTCACCGTAGAAAACCGCAAGACTGCGGCGTGTTAACCCGACCTACCAACCGGCTTATGCGGGGTGATGACGTGAAGGCTGTATGAGCACGGCTCACCCGGACGCGGTCGCAGCTGAATCGGCCGGCCTCTCCGCGAAACAGGCGCGTATCCTGCGGTACCTCCGCGAGAACGCGTCCGACCGGACGTACTTCAAGTCGCGGCTGATCGCCAACGACCTCGACCTCTCGGCGAAGGAGGTCGGCGCGAACATGAGCGCGGTCGTCGACGCCGCCACCGATATCGACGTCGAAAAGTGGGGGTACTCCTCCGGCACGACGTGGATGGTCACGGCCTGACCGAAGTCAGGGGTCGTACGCGACCAGCGACGCCGCCTCGTCGGCGAACGCGACGGCCTCGGCGTCGAATGAGTCGGCGTACCGGACGACGAGCGTGAGCAGCCGCTCCGGCTCGGTCAGCGCGTAGCCGTCGGTCCGGTCGAGGAGGCCCGCGCCCTCCAGGTCGGCGGCCGCCGCGCTTATCGTCGGCCGCGAGACGCCGAGGGCCTCCGCGAGGTCGGCGCCGGTGGCGCTCGGGTCGCGCAACAGCGCGAGGATCATCCCGCGGGGCGTCTCTCGCCGCAGGTAGCCGAGCGCCCGCTTGTCGGTCTCGTCGAAGCGCCCGGCGGGGAAGAAGCGCCGGTAGTCTGCGTCCTTCACCGACTCGATCTCGCCCGCCTCTTCGAGCTTCCGGAGGTGGTACTGCGCCTCGCCGGTGCCGAGCCGGAGGTCGTCGCGGAGCTTCGAGAAGTGCGCGCCGGGGGTCGTCGGCACGTAGCCGCGGATCGCCTCCCGCGTCTCGTTCGCGTCCCCGCTTCCGTCGTCCGCGCTCGCGGTGCCGACGAACGGCGCGGCCGCTCCGACCGCGGCGAAGCGGCGGAGCGTCTCGCGTTTCCGTCCGTCGAACCCCTCTGTCACGCCGAGTAGTAGTCTACGCCCCGACAAAAACACTTCGTTCGATCCAATTCGGCGCGGAGAATCGACAGCCTTGACCGCGCTCCGCGCCGATTTACTGCTCCTTCTCCACTTCCGCCGCCTCTTCGTCGTCCATCTCTTGGATGACCTCGTCCGCGGACCTGATGCTCGCGCCGGCGTCGCCCGACTTCACGGCCTCGGCCTCCTTCTCTAACTCCTCGACGTTCATCTCCGCCGACTCCTCGATCTGGCCGAGGATCTCGTCGATGTCGTCGAGGCCGAGCATCTTCCGCGTGTCGGCGTCGAACTCCTTCCCGTCGAGCCCCTCCATCTCCTGGACGTCGGAGCCGGAGAGGGCCTTGCCGTAGCGGCCGACGAGGCTGGTGAGCTCCTGCGGGAGGACGAAGGTGGTGGACTCGCCTTTCCCGATCTCCTCTAGGGTCTCCATGCCGCGCTCGATGATGGCGCGTTCGCCCATCGACTCGGCGGAGCGGGCGCGGAGGACCGTCGAGATGGCGTCCCCCTGTGCTTCGAGGATCTGGGACTGCTTTTCACCCTGCGCGCGGATGATGTTGGACTGCTTGTCACCCTCGGCCTGCTCGACCGCGGAGCGGCGTTCACCCTGCGCTTCGAGGATCATCGCGCGGCGGCGGCGCTCGGCGGAGGTCTGCTGCTCCATCGCCTGCTGGACGTCTTTCGAGGGGTTGACCTCGCGGACCTCGACGCTCTCGACGCGGATCCCCCACTCGTCGGTGGGCTCGTCCAGTTCCTTGCGAATCTTTGCGTTGATCTCTTGGCGCTTGTTCAGCGTGTCGTCGAGCTCCATGTCGCCGAGGACCGCCCGGAGGGTGGTCTGCGCGAGGTTCGAGACGGCCTTCTTGTAGTCGTCGACTTCGAGGAACGCCTTCTTCGCGTCCATCACCTTGATGTAGACGACCGCGTCGGCGGTCACGGGAGAGTTGTCCCGCGTGATCGCCTCCTGCCGGGGCACGTCCAGCGTCTGGGTCCGCATGTCGAACGGGTACGTGCGGGAGACGAACGGCGGGATGAGGTTGATCCCCGGTTCGAGCAGTTTGCGGTACTCGCCGAAGACGGTGAGCGTCTTCTTCTCGTAGGCGTCGACGATCTCGAACGACTGCCAGAGCGTGACGACCACGAGCAGAAGCGCGAGCAGGCCGACGCTCACGAGCCCGAAGCCGAGGCCGGCTTGGAGGGTGATCGGTTCCATGCCTCCTAGTTAGGCTATCCCACGGTTAATAGTTCGCCTGTCGACGCCGTACCGTCCCGCAGTCCCCGGGTCGCGGCGCCGCGGCCGCGCGCTGCCCGCTCCCGAAGCGTCACTCGTTCCCGTCGAACTCGGCCGCGACGTTCTCCAGCGCCGCCCGGAGTTGCCGCTCGTTGAACCGACGGACAACGGGTGCGCCGAGCCTCGTGAGCGCGTTCTCCGGCAGGCCGTACGTCGCGGCGTACGTCAGCTCCGTCCCCCGGTCGACGGGCTCGGTCCGGAGGTCGATGGTGCCGGTGAGCCGCCCCCGGAGTTCGAAGACGTGGCGCTCGGACGGCTCGTGGAGGGTCTGGACGATCTCGCCGTCGATGCCGACTCCCGCCATCCGGTAGGTGTACGAGAGGCGCTTCCCGCCGTTCGCCAGCGGTTCGACGTCCCGAACGTCCGTGAGCCCGGGCGTGACCGCCGCGTGGTTCGCCGGATCGTCGAGGAACGCGAACACGGACTCGGGGTCGGCCGCGACGACGATCGCGTCGCTCGCGGCGAACGGATCGTCGCCCGCGTCCGGCCCGTCGTCGCTCGGGCTCGACTGCTCGTCGCTCATGCGGCGGCACCCCCGCTCACAGACCCCCGGGCCATCAGTTCGACCGGGGATCGACGTACGCCTCGACCAGCTTCCGCTCGGCCGCGCGGAGGTGCTGGTGGAACGTCTGTCGGGTGATACCCATCCGCTCCGCGATCTCCGACCCGTCGACCGGCCGCGGCCACTCGAAGTAGCCGTTCAGCTCGGCGGTCTTCAGCGCCGCCCGCTGCCGGTCGGTGAGCCGCTCGTCGACCGCGGCCGCGAACTCAGCGACGGTCCGGTCGCGGCTCTCGCGCTCGACGCGCGAGCGGAGCTCGACGCCCTCGTACTCGTCGCGGAACACGTCGAGGATCGACCGGACGTCGCGCTCGGGCGGCGCCTCTATCGTCAGCGTCGCTCCCTCCGGCGTGGCGGTCGCCTCGGCGACGACGCCGCCGTGATCGGCCAGCTGGGTGAGCGGCGGCGACTCGATGACGGTGACGGCGAAGCTGACGCCGTCGTTCGTCTCCGAGACGGTCCGCATCGATTCGACCAGCGGGAGGGAGGCGAGCTCGTCGAGGTCGACGCCCTCGCCGTCGGTGCGGAAGTACAGTTCGCAGGCGTCGTCGTCGAGTCGCGTCGTCCCGAGGTGTTCAACTTCCCCGCCGACCGCGTCTGCGATCCGCGCGAGCGACGCCGTCGAGTCGCGGATCCCGACCACGAGCTCCACCACGCGGTCGGTCGTGAGTATCTCCGTGGTCTCGATGGAGTGGAGCCCGTTCGCGATCATCTTCCCGACGGACTCGCACACCCGCCGCTCGCGGCGGTCGAGCACGTCCGCGCCGCTGCCGTAGATAGCCAACAGGCCGTACTGCCGCTCTCCGTACGTCAGCGGCACGACGAGGAGGCGCCGCCCGCCGGCGGTCTTCGGTTCGAGCGGGCCGTCGGCGACGTGCTCTATCGAGCCGCTGTGCGGCTCCCCCGTCTCGACCGTCTCCCGTACCTCCGCCGGCGTCTCCTCGATGTCGAACGTCGCGCCCGACTCGACCGCCACGCCGCTCGCGGCGCGTATCTCGAGCCGACCGGTCGCGGACGACACCTCGCCGATCCACCCGCCGGCGTACCCCGGTTCGCCGGCGACGACCTCGCACACGCGCTCCGAGATGACGCCCGAGTCGCGGTTCTCGACGAGGATGCGACTGATATCGCTGAACAGCCCGTTCACGCGGCCCAACACCCTGTCCAGCGAGCGCCGCTCCGTCGCGAGCTTCTCGGCGCGCTCCTCGGCGAGCCGCTCCGCCGCCTTCCGCTCGCTGATGTCGTTCTGGAACCCGACGTAATGGGCCAGCTCGCCCTCCTCGTCGTAGATCGGCGCGACCGTCAGCTCGTTCCAGAACGGGGTCCCGTCGCGCCGGTAGTTCCGGATCTCGACGGTCGCCTCCTCCTCGTTCGCGATCGCTTCCCCGATCTCGTCGACGGTCTCCGGGTCCGTCCCCGGTCCCTGGAGGAACCGCGGGTTACGGCCGAGCGCCTCCTCGACCGGGTAGCCGGTGTGCTCCTCCCACGCGTTGTTGACGTACACGAGCGGGTAGTCCGGGAGGTCCGGATCGCTCATGCTGATCCCGATCGGCGCGTCCTCGACGGCCCGCGTCACCTCTCCCGCGGACGGCTCGTGGTCGGACACGTCCTGTCGCGGCTCCGAGGTCGGCACCCCCGAGCAGACCGTCGAGACGTCGGAGACGAGCCGTTCGATCGACGCCGACCCGTTCTTCTGGAGGAACCTGTCGACGCCGTTCTCGAAGGCGGCCTCGGGGACGCCCTCCTCGTCCGTCTCGGTAAACATCACGACCGGGACGCCCGCGTCGGACTCCTCGATCGCAGTCGCGAGCGCAACCCCGTCGTCGCCGGCGAGGGCGTACTCGCTGACGACGCAGTCGTACTCCCCGGTCGTCGCCTTCGCGACCGCGGACGAGGCCGTGTCAGTGCGCGTCACTTCGAACCCCGCGGCGCCGAGCGCCGTCTCAATCCGATCGCTCCCCTCCTCCGGGTGGACGAGGAGCGCCCGAGCGTTCGCCATACTCCGCCCTTCGCACCGACACGGGTTAATGCTTGCCTGCCTTCCGGCGGTCCGGGTCTCCCCCCGCGGGTCGGACGACTTGGACGGCGTGGACCGACCGCCCGGGCTCCAGTCGGCTGTCCAGTTAGGGGGTGATTACTTTGTGGTCGGTGGGCGTAACGATCGACGTATGCTGTCGACGATAGTCGCCGCCGGACCGTCCCGCGAGCGAGCCCGGACACGATGAGCGTGCGCGTTCCGGTCCGCGAGCCGCCCGCGTCGGTTCCCGAAGACCGCGTCGGCCTCCCCGAAGCCGTCCTCGCCGACCTCGGCGTCGCCCCCGGCGGTTCGATCGCCGTCGAGGGGTCGCACCGCGTCGTCGCCCCGGTCGTCGCGGTCGACGCCCAGACGCGTGCCGTCTTCCTCCCCGAGCGGCTCCGCCGGAGCGCCGGACTCGATCCGGGTGACAACGCGACCGTCGCGGCGTCGTCGCTCCCGGTCGCGTCGTCGATCACGCTCCGGCACCGGCAGTCCGTCGACCTCGAGCGGAGCGAGGACGCCATCCGCCGCCGGCTCGATCGGCGGGCCGTGGCCGTCGGCGACGAGGTCGAGGTGACGCGCCTCGGCGGCGCGCTCACGCTCCGGTTCGACGTGCGGGACGTGACCCCCTCGTCGCCGGCGGTCGTCGGCGACGACACCGAGATCGCCGTCGCGGCCGACGACGGCCCGGACGTCGTCGCCGAGTCCCCGGGAACCGGTGGCCCCGGCGCCGGCGTCGTTCCGACGGCGACGTTCGACCGCCTCCTGGACGCCGTCTCCACGCGGTTCGACGCGGCGGAGACCTTCGAGTCCGCCGGCTCTCCGACGCTCGGGCTGCTCCTCCACGGGCCGCGCGGGTCGGGGAAGACGACGCTCGTCGAGGCCGTCGCGGCCGCGACCGACGCGACGCTCGTCCGCGCCTCGGCGGCCCGGCTCCGAGGCGAGCGGACGAGCGACCGCACGGACCGCCTCGACCGGCTCGTCGAGGCGGTTCCCGCGGGGGAACCGACGGTGGTCCTCCTCGACGACCTCGAAGCGCTCGGGGCCGACGACGGTGCCGACTCCGCGCTGGCCGACCGCCTCCGGTCGACGGTCGACGAGCTCCGCGCGGGGGACCGGACGGTCGTGATCGGCGCGACCACGGACCCCAGCGGCGTGCCGTCGGCGCTGCGCCGCGGCGGGCGGTTCGACCGCGAACTGGAGGTCGAGCCGCTGACGGCGGCCGAGCGCGCCGACGCGCTCGAAGCGCTCTGCGAGGGCGCGTCGCTCGCGATGGATGTCGACTTCGAGGCGGTCGCGGCGCGGCTCAACGGGTACGTGTTCGCCGATCTGGCGGTCCTCGCGGACGCGGCGCTGGAGCGCGCGGTCCGCCGCGACGGCCGGACCGCGATTCGGATGGCCGACTTCGACGCCGCGCTCAACGACGTCGAGGCCACCGGGCTGCGAGAGGTCACCGTCGAGTTCCCCGCGGTCGGCTGGGACGAGGTCGGCGGGCTCGACGAGGCGAAGCGGGAGCTGGTGCGCGCGGTGTACTGGCCCTTCGAGTACGCCGACCGCTTCGCGGAGCTCGGGATCGACCCCCCGTCCGGCGTGCTGCTGTACGGCCCCCCCGGAACCGGGAAGACGCTGCTCGCGCGCGCGGCGGCGAGTCTCAGCGACGCGAACTTCATCCCGGTGAACGGGCCCGAACTGCTCGACAAGTACGTCGGCGAGTCGGAGAAGGCGGTCCGCGACCTGTTCGCGACCGCCCGCGAGAACTCCCCGGCGGTGATCTTCTTCGACGAGGTCGACGCGATCTCGCCCCGGCGCCGCGGCGATGACACCGGCGCCGGCGAGCGCGTCGTGTCGCAGCTTCTGACCGAACTCGACGGGCTGGAGCCGCTGACCGACGTCGCGGTGATCGCGGCGACGAACCGCCCGGACGCCATCGACGAGGCGCTGCTCCGGCCGGGCCGGATCGAGAAGGCGGTTGAGACGCCGCTCCCCGATCGAGACGCCCGCAGGGAGATTCTGGAGATCCACGCCCGCGAGATGCCGACGGCGGCCGGCGTCGACCTCGACGCCCTCGCCGACCGCACCGGCGGCTACAGCGGCGGCGACATCGCGGCGCTGGTCCGGGAGGCCGGGCTGCTCGCGATCGAGGACGCGATCGTCGACGACGGACCGGTCGACCCGACCGTCGGGCGTGACCACTTCGAGCGCGCGCTCGCCGAGACATCGCCCTCGACCCGGGACGGGAGGGCCGACGCCGGGCTGCCTGAGAAGTGAACGGTCAGGGAACGGGCGCGGCTCGTGCGGAGAACGACGGCACCGCCGCGATCGGCGGTGCGACGCGAGCCGCGCTTCTCGCCCGCCTCAGTTCGACTCCTCGTGGAGGTTGAGGACGAAGTAGACGACGCCGATCATGGCGACCAGCTCCAAGGCCGCCATCGTCCAGAACCGGGCGTTGAACCCGCCTCCCGGCTCCTGTAGCGTCGGGATCAGGAATATCCCGACGAGCGCGGTCACGACGCAGGCGGCGAGTCCGACGACGGACCGTGTACGCAGCACTGGCGGCTGTTCGGTGGTAGTGTCAGTCATGTCGAAAAATGAACGCTGGAAACGGTTGAACCGTGTTGTTCTGCCGCGTCGGGTCCGCTAGCCGATCAGTCCGCGGCGGAGGCCTCGGCGCCCGCGGAGGGCTCCGGTGCCTCGGTGTCGCCGAGGATCGCGCGGCTGCGGAGCAGGATGAAGCCGAACCCGACCTTGGCGGTCACGTCGAGCACCATGAACAGGAGGGTCTCGATGCCGAGGCCGACGACGCCGGCACCCTCGGTACCGATGATCCACAGGATCGGGTAGGCCGTCCAGAGCACCAACACCAACGCCGTAAGGGTGTTGAACGTGCTCGCGACCTCGGGACCGCGCTCCTTCGCAGCGGCGCGCAGGCTCGTGGCGAGGAAGTACAGCACGACGATCATGCAGATCGTGCTGAACAGCCACCACGTGTACCGCGCGAGCGGCGTGTGCGAGAGCGCGCCGACGAGTCCGGTGACGATCATCAGCGCGTCGACGCCGACGAGCGTGCCGATGCTCACGCGATCGACCTTCGCCAGCAGCGCGAGGTCGAGCAGCAGCAGCGGCGTGGTGAACAGCCAGTCCGCGTACCGCGCGTAGTAGATGTCCAGCATTTCGCTGCCGACCTGAACTTCCGTCAGGCCGATGCCGAAGAACATCGACAGGTACGCTGCCGACGCGATCCCCGGCACGAGGATCGTAATCGAGTAGTACTCACGGGCCTCCTTGTCAGTGACCCCCCATCCTTTAACGATGAAGTAGAAGGTCCCGATGAGCATCAGTAGCGTGCCTATGCCCAACCAGAGCGTCTCGGGGCGACCGTCCCCGAGCAGATCAGCTCCAACGGCTGCGGTTAGCGCTATCGGGTCCATACCCACTTCGTTATACTGTGTATATTCTATTCAGATCGATGCCAACCTAGTCAGGTATCGCCCCGTGACGACGCCCCCTTCTGGCGCGGGGTCCGGCGCCGGTCGACCCTGACGGGCCGCGGGTCGGGGTGACGTTGTCGGCCTGAAAGTAATGACCCTGGGGCTCTACCAGTCTCGTATGGCAGACGACGACGCCGAGGCGGAAGCCGAACAGCGTAGCGAAAGCACTGCGGAACAGGAAGCGGAGGAGACCGACGACGTCACCATCGACGTCGAGGCGATAGACGCCTACGAGCAGCGCATCGAGGAGCTGTCCACCGCGGTCGAGGAGCGCGAGGAGACGATCGAGGAGCTCCAATCGGTCGTCGAAGAGCAGTCCGAACAGATCGAACGGCTCGAAGGGCAGTTCCTCGATCTGTCCGCGCGCGTGGCGGACGGACGGAACATCGGCGTCTGCCCCGAGTGTAACGGCCCCACGGAGAAGAAGGAGCGGCTGTTCAGATCGGACACGATCGAGTGCACGCGTTGCGGCGAAGTGATTCACACGTACTGATGCCGCCGCCCGAACCGCCCCCTTCGGAGCGGCGAAACGCCCGCGGAGACGGTCGCAGGGACGACCCGAATATAAAACACCGAATAATGGCGACGAGGCCCTAACCCGGTAACGGCCGTACGTACGTCCATGTCGACGACGACGGCGAGCCCGGTGCAGCGACTCCTCGGTGAACCGGAACGGACGGCCATCGGTGCCTCGCGCGTGGCGCTGCTCCTCCTCGCGGTCGGATTCGGCGCCCTGTCCGCGGTCGGCACCGACGTGTCGCTCCGGACTCAGATGATCGCGTACCTCGTCGGGATGGTCGCGTTGAACCTCCCGCACGGGGGGTACGAACACTTCTCGAATCTCCGCCGGCGGGGGCTCCCGTTCGGCGCGCGGTACGTGGCGCTCTACCTCGGCTTCGTCGCGTCGTTCGTGGCCCTGTTCGTCGTCGCGCCGTTGCCCGCGCTCGCGCTCGCGTTCGGGACGGCGGTCGCGAAGGGCGGGCACGGCGACCTCCGCGTGATGGACGCGCTGATCGGAACCGACCACCTCCCCACCAAGCCCCAGCGAGCGCTCGCCGCGCTGATCCGCGGCGGCGCCGTGATGATCGTCCCCGCCGTCTTCTGGACCGAGACCTACTACAGCTTCACCGGCATCATGTTGGGCGTCTTCGACGGTCGGTTGGCCGGCCCGGCCGCCTCGAACCCGGAGACGTTCACCACGGCGCTCGGCGCGGTCTTCGGGCTCGGCGTGATGACGCACCTCGGCGGCGGCCTCGCGACCAGCCTGCGCTCGACCGGCGGCGTCAGCCGGTCGTGGCTCCTCGACGCCGCGGAGACGCTGCTGCTCGTCGCGTACTTCGCGCTCGTGCCCGTGGTCGTCGCCATCGGGCTCTACTTCCCGCTGTGGTACTCGCTTCGGCAGTCGGCGCGGAGCATGGTCGTCGAACAGGAGCAGCCCGACCGGACGGAAGGCGTCTCGCTCGTCGTCGCGTGGGGCGTCCTCGTCGTCGGGGCGCTGGTCACGGCGAGCGTCGCGACCGCCCTGTGGACCGTCGCGCCGAACCCGCTGGCCGGCGGCTCGCTGCTCTCCGGCGCGGTCGCCTTCTACACCATCTTCGTCTGCGTCATCGCGATGCCGCACGTCGTGGTCGGCGAATGGCTCGACTTCGGCCGCGGCATCTGGTACGTCCCCTGACCGAGGCGTCTTGGCCTCGCGGCCGCGCCCTCCGTTTCGGTCGACACACACCTCGGCAGTCCCGGACTCTCGCGACCGGGCCGCCGCCGCGCGGTCGACGAGATAACAAACCCTAAAACCCGGCTCGGCGACCGATACGGTATGCCTCTGCGGTTCGCTCGGCGGCTCGGGCTCGCGGACGCGGTGACCGTGGCCAACGCCGCCGTCGGGTTCCTCGCCGTCGTCGCCGCGACGGTCGACGTCGCGCTCGCGGCCAGGCTCGTCCTCCTCGCCGCCGTCGCGGACGGGCTCGACGGGGTCGTCGCCCGCCACCGCGGGTCGACTCCCGCCGGCCCGTACCTCGACTCGCTGGCCGACGTCGCCTCCTTCGGCGTTGCGCCCGCCGCGCTCGTCGCCGCCGTCGTCCGCGACGGGCGCTCGCTCGCGACGGACCCCGCGCTCGTCGCCGCCGTCGTCGGCGCGGGCGCGCTGTTCGTCGCCGCCGCGGTCGCCCGCCTCGGCCTCTACACGGCCGACGAGGACGGCGCCCGCGAGACGGTGGGCGTTCCGACGACGCTGGCCGCGACGGTGCTCGCCGCCGCCGTCATCGCGGGCTACACCGCCCCGGTCCCGCTCGTCGCGGCCACGACGGCGTTCGCGCTGCTCATGGGGTCGACGGTCACCTACCCGGACCTCCACGCGCAGGACGCGCTCGTGATGGGGGTCGTTCAGGCGGCCGTGATCCTCACCCCCGCCGGTCACATGGCGACGAGCGCGCTCCCGGCGTGGATCGGCGAGGGGTTCGCGTTCGCGCTACTGTTCCTCGCCAGCGGCTACCTCGTCCTCGGCCCGCGGTTCTACTGGGGCGACGGGATTCAGGCGCCGCCGGAGCTCCGGCGGTGACCGAGCGGCCGCGAGCGCCTCCGCTGGCGGGTCGGGACTCGCGAAGAAATACCGAAGCGGCGTCCCGTTGACGCCGACTACAGCAGGTCGTCGAACTCCTTGTACCGGGTGATGTCGACGCCGTCCTCGGTGACGACGGCGACGTTGATCCCGTTGCCCGAGGCGAGGTCGCGCTCGACGGCGGACTGGATCGCCTTCGCGGCGATGGTCTTCGCCTCGTCGATGCTGACCTCGTCGTCGTACTCCTGCTCTAAGACACCGAGCGCGTACTGCGACCCGGAGCCGGTGACAGTGTACTCCTCCTCGGTCGTGCCGCCGAGGGCGTCGATGGAGTAGATGTGCGCGCCCTCGTCGTCGACGCCGCCCAGGATCGGCTGGACGACGAAGAACGCCCCGGAGCGGAGGAGGTTCCCCGTCAGGGTCGACAGCGCCTCCATGGACATGTCCTTACCGCGGCGGGCCTCGTAGAGGCTCGTCTCGGCGCGAAGCGTCGAGATGAGGTTCTGGGCCGCCGAGACGGAGCCCGCGATGGTCAGGGCGCCGCGCGGGTGGATCTCCTCGACCTTCTGGACGTCCTTCGAGGAGACCATGCCGCCGAGGGAGGCGCGCATGTCGGTCGCCATCACGACGCCCTCGTCGGCCTTGATGCCGACGGTAGTGGTCCCCGTCTTCATCTCGCCGTCGCCCTCCGCCTTCGCGGCGCGGCGCTCGCTGTGTTCGAACTCGCCGAGCTCCGGTCCGAAGACAGGCTGGTCGCGGCCGAGGTCGGCAGCCGGCCCGTCTGAGAGGTCGCCAGTCGGTGTTCGCATTACGCCCACATTCGCCCGGCGCGCTGATAAAGGCAACCCTTCGGGGGCCGCCGACCGGTTCCGACGGGCCTATCCGTCGCCGGGCCGCGACCGGCCGACCGCGGCGGGGGACGCTGGATCGCGACGGACCTCGGAGCGGGCGCTGCGGGGCTGCGACGGGCACGAGGAGAGCTGTGCGGGATCGCGGGTCGAAGGGGAGTCTCGCCGTCGCTCGGCGTCTGGTCGGTCGCGGAGAACGAGCTACTGTCGGCGCGCGATCACTCCTGGTCGACGGCCTCGGTGGTCGTCTCGACGAGCCGACCGACCGGGACGTTGATGCCGAGGTGCTGACGCGCGAAGACGGCCACCGGGAACAGCGAGATTCCGACGGCGACGGACGCTTGGTGCAGCCCGAAGAGGGCCGCGGTACGGATGCGGTCGAACATTGGACTTCTGTCACACCCCAACGGAGGGGTATATAAATATCTTCCGTGGGCCGCGCCGAGGACACCTCGACGCTGTCTTGCGGTTTCCGGTCATTGATTAACGATCCTGAAATATCTCTCGTTCCGCGTCGATCGACGCGTATCCCAGCCCGGTTTGACCTCGTTTATTCTCATAACTTATGAGGATCTTCGTCGCCTCGTGCGCCTCGCATCGGCTCGCTCGCCGCCGCGGGGCGTCCCCGAGTCGCTCGCGCCGGACCGAACGGGATTTAACGGCCTGCGCGCCTACCCTCTCGCGTGCAGAACGTCACGGACCGGATCCGGAACCCCTTCGGGATGCGCCCCGACTGCCCCTCGTTCGTCCCCGGCTACGGCGACGCCAACGCCGACTTCCACGTCGTCGGCGACCGCCCGGGCGTCCACGGCGGGACCGCGGCGGGCGTCCCGTTCACCGGCGAGGCGTGGTCGCCCGCGTTCCTGTCGGCGCTCTCGGACGCCGGACTGATCGCGGGTGTCGCCGAGGAAGTCGCCCCCGACGGCGTCGCGCGCGACGGCGACCCGACGGCGGTCGACCCCGTTCGAACCGGCCGAACGTTCCTCTCGTACCTTCACATGTGCGCGGGCGAGGCGCCGCCCGACGAGGCCGCCTACGCCGACATGGAGCGGTTCTTCGACGCGGAGCTCCGCGCCATCGCCGCGCACGTGCTGCTCCCGGTGGGCGCGCGGGCGACCGAACACGTCCTCGAAACCTACACCGCCCGGGCTCGGAAGACCGAGATAGACATGGACGGGCTCCACGGCGAGGAGCTGCTCGGCGCCGGCTGGCTCGTCGTCCCGATCAAAGACCCCGCCGACTGGGCGGACGGCGACGCCGATCGGCTCGTTGACTCGCTCCGAGAGCTCCGGTCAACCGACTTCCGCCGCGAGAGCGACCTCGGTCGCTTCATTGCCGGCAGCGACCCGTACCTCGTCCGCTGACGCGGCGATCGCTCGCCGAGCCCGCGACCCGGCCTCCCACGTCCGGATGGACGTGAACTTTCCCCGGCAAAGCGCGCTACCGATACGGTGATCCGGCAGTAATCGCTCACATCTGCGGCCGATCGTTTTCTATCGCGGCCGCGAGGGTGTCATATTTGTCACTACTATCCGGATTTTATACCTGTCCCGCCGATCCGTGAGTAGACGCCCGACCGATCGGGCGTCGGCCGCAGGACTGGTACTCCCCGCGGCGACTTGGTCAGTCCCGGCCCTCACCGGCCGGTTTTTCCTCGCTACACAGCGCCTCGACGTACTTCCCGACGTGGTCGTCCATTCGCCGCTTGTAGCCCGCCTGCCGCGCGAGCCGGTCGAGCTCGCGGGAGACGTACGTGCCGTACTGGACCGCCTTCTTCTCCGCGGCGTGGACCGACTCCGGCAACCGCCGGCTCGCGACGCGGCGGAGCGCGACCTTCCGCTCGTCGCCGTCGACGAGCAGGGCGTCCGGGAGCGCCAGCGCGGCGCCGACGACACGGTCGTCGAGCAACGGCGTCGCGGGCTCGACCCCCGCGGCGCGGAGCGCGAGCACGTCCCGCTCCAGCTGATCGGGCAGCGTCCGGACGGTCTCGGTCCGGGCGCCGCGGACGGTGTCGGCGTCGACCCGGGAGTCCTCGGCGGGGTCGACGACCTTGCTGTACCCGCCGAACAGCTCGTCGGCCCCCTGTCCGACTGCGAGGCGATCGAACCCGTCGGCCGCGGCCGCTTCGGCCGTCATGAACAGCGGCACCGCGATGGACGCGTCCATCGGGTTCCGGCGACCGGTCGCGGCCGCCACCGCGCGGACCGCTCGCGTGAGGTCGTCATGCGTGACCTCGACGACGCGCAGGTCGCGGTCCATCGCGCTCGCGGCCTCGTGCGCCGCAGCGATGTCGTGGCTCCCCTCGAAGCCGGCGACGTAGCAGGGGGCCTCCGGGACGGCCGCGGCGACGAGGCCGGAGTCGACGCCGCCGGAGAAGGCCACCGCGAGGTTGCCGTCACTGCTCTCGTCGTCTCCCCCGGACCGAGTTGATGCCGCGAGGTCCCCGAGCGCCGCGCTCACCGCGCCGTCGACCGCCGCCAGCGCGGCCTCCGGATCGGCGGTCGGAGCCGGGTCGGGAAGCCGCCAGACGCGTTCGGTACCGCCGGCCGAGACCACGCTCCCCGCGGGCACCGGCTCTGGATCGGCGAGCGCGCCGCGGTCGAAGGCCCACGCGTCGGTCGCCGTGGGAATGCGGGCGGTCCCCGGATCGAGCGCCTCGCGCTCGACGAACAGCGGTTGTCGGCCGAGGACATCGCGGACGAGCACCGGGCCGTCGCGGTCCCGCGGGTCCAAACTCGGCGGCTCGGCCAGCAGCCCGGCGAAGCCGCACCCGCCGGGGAGCGGGTCGCCGTCGCGGAGCGCGGCACGGACGCGGTCCGCGGGGGCGCCGCGGAGGTCGGACGAGGAAGGGGCCGTCATCGCGGTCACCGGAGGGCGTCGAGCGCGCGGAGCGCGCGGCGCTTGGCGCCCCCGCCGAACTGCCGGAGCGAGACCCGCCACGGGGTGCGCTTGCCGACGACGCTCGTCCGCCCGTCGGCGATCCCGTCGAGGATCGCGTCCGCGGAGCGCTCGTCGGCGCCGACCTCCGTCACCGCCTGCCCGACCATCTCGGAGATGTGGGCGTCGCTGCCGGCGGTCATCGGGAGCCCGTTGCGGACGGCGAACTTCTCGGCCTGTCGGTTCGAGCGCCCGGTGAACAGTCGCGAGTTGTACACCTCGATCGCGTCCGCGCTCGCGAGCTGCTCGTCGCTGACGTGCGCGGCGACGCCGTGGCGGGACTTCTGGAAGGGGTGGGGGACGACCGCGATCCCGCCCTGGTCGCGGATCCGGTCGAGCGTCTCGTCGAAGGGGAGGCCGCTCTCGACGCGCTCGTCGATGCCGAACGCGAGCACGTGGCCGACCGCGCAGGTCACCTCCATGCCGACGATGCCGACGAGCCCGTAGTCGGGGGCCTTCTCGGCCGCCTCGATGCTGGCGTCGATCTCGTCGTGGTCGGTGACGGCGAGCGCGTCGAGCCCGACCGCGGCCGCCTGCTCCAAGAGGAGGTCGACCGGGTCGCGCCCGTCGTACGACAGCGCGGAGTGCGCGTGGAGCTCGACCGATAGCACGCCCGACGGTTCGAGCGTGGTGATGAAAAGCGCCCCGGTCCGCGCCGGTTCACGCCGCTTCGCGGTGATCGAACCCCATTTCGACGATCTGTTATCTAAAAGCAACTGCGGTGGCGCGTGCCGACGAGCGGCCGGAGGGCGCGAGTCGCACGCGCGAGGGAGTCGCGAACGGTGCGATGTGCGAGCGAGGCGAGCACCTCGGTTGCGAGCGGTGAAACCGCGGGCAGTGAGCGACGGGGCTGGGGAGGCGTGAGGTGCTGTGCGCGAGTCCTCGCGGCGAGGCTTTGGCGGCGTTCGCCACCGGTCCGCCCTCGGTTGTTTATATACGGACGGTGGAACCGATGAAAAGAACCCGCAACCACCGAGTGCTAGCTAAAACGCGCTCCCGCCTACGGTCTTCCGATAGGTCGCGCGCCCGGTGTGGCTCGACTCGTCCCACGACTCCACGTCGACGACGACCCGAGTGTCGACCGCGTCCCCGGGCGCGCCCTCGATCCGGAGCGTCGAGTCGCCGATGCGCGCGACGTGTACGCCGCCGTCGGACTCGCCCGTCACCATCACTTCGATCGCGTCCCCGGCCGCGTAGTCCGGTGTCGATCCCCGGAACGACCACCCGGCGAGGAACTTGTCGAAGACGCTCATGCGCGGGACACCTCCTCGGAGGCGCGGTCGGGGATGTACTCCCGCCCGAAGCCGGTGATCGCGGCGATGATGAATATCGCCACGAGGAACCAGCCGTGGAAGACGTACGGCACGACTTCGATGGGGTTCACGACCATCTCGGGGCCGTACTGGGACCCGAGGCCGTCCGGCCCGACCATCACCTGGTACCCGACCAACACGCCGCCCGCCCACGGGAAGATGTAGCCGAGCGCGGAGGTGTTGGCGTCCAAGATGTTCGCGCGCCGGTAGCCGTTGATATTGAACTTCTCGCCGATCCGGGCGACGTACGGGGCGATCGCGATCTCCGCCGCGGTGTTTATCGTGATCATCCCGTTGATCGTCGCGGTGCCGAGGACCATCGTCAGCTCCGCCCGGCGGACGGTCGTCGCGACGCGGTCGAGGAGGAACGTCTGGATCGCCTCGAAGCCGCCGCCGCGGATCATGATCTGCGCCATCGCGACGATGAGAAGGGTGAGGACGATCAGCGGGAAGAACCCGACCGCGCCCGTGTAGAGGCTCCCGCCGACGCCCGCGGTCTCGCCGACCTCGACGACCGGGAGCCCGGAGAGCGCCCCGGCCTCCGTCACGGTGAAGGCGACGATGTCGCTCGCGCTCGACAGCCCGAACAGGAGGTTGGACGCGACCGCCACGACCAGCCCCCACGAGATCGCCTCGACGATGTGACGGCCCGCGACCGCGGTGACGATGACGACTCCCATCGAGAGCAGGTGGACTAGTCCGAGGGCGTTCGCGGACTCGCGGAGCGCGACGGCGCCCTCGAGGCTCACGCCGGCCATGGCCGAGCCGGCGATCAGGTACGCGGCGAACGCCGGGACCGCCGCCGCGATAGCGTACTTGAACCGCGAGGCGACGACCCCGCCGATGTCCGCGTCCTGCGTCACGGCGCTCACGATCGTCGTGTCGCTGACGGGCGCGAGGTTGTCGCCGAAGACGGCGCCCGACAGGATCGCGGCGAACAGCAGCACGGGGTTCGCGCCGATGAGCACGCCGGCCGGGAAGAACAGCGTCACGAACGCGACGGTCGCCCCGTATCCGGTGCCGATCCCGGTCGCGAGGAGGCCGCAGAGGATGAACGCGGCCGCGGGGAACGTCGACGCGCCGACGTTCAGAGCGTCGGCCGCGAAGATGAGCCCCTCGACGAAGCCGCCGGCCTGGAGCGTCTGGGCGAACATCCCGGCCCAGAGCCACGCGACGATCGCGGTCGCGGCCACGCGCTGGGTCATCCCTTCGAAGATCGTGTCGGCGTACGCCTTCCAGTCGCCGCGGACGAGGAACATCCCGAGCGTCGTTCCGACCAACGCGCCCACGACGAGCCCGTTGGTGTCACCGATCCCGAGGACGCCGCTCTGGAAGATCGCCCAGGCGATGAAGAAGACGAGCGGGAGGGTGCTCGCCCACTTCCCCCCGCGGAACTCGATCCGCGGGTCGTCGCTCCCTTCCTCGCCGACGCCGAAGTCGCTGCCGTCTGGGGGGTCACCGCCGTCGGTCGCGGCCGGGGTCCCCGCTGTCGTGTCGGTCATTTATCTCTCACACGCCTTCGGAGACCGACGGCTCACGTAAATCCCCGTGTGCGCTCCGTCAGACGGACCGGGAGCGTTCGCCCGACGGAATCGCCTCACGCGGGGACAAGAACACGCTTAAGACCCCCGACGGCGACCGTCCTGACGGGAACAGCACAGCTGCAGATCCGACTCGCCGGGGCCCTTTCGCCCGCGGCTTGGGAATGTAGCAGTGCGCCGACGCCTCCGGCGTCGCGGTCGGGCGGCCCGCTCGCGCGGACCGTCCGGTCGGAGCGCTCGCTCCGCGAGCGATCCGTAGCCGCGCCGCGCGGAGTCCCGGTCACGTTGCGGTTGTGCCGTTCCAACCAGACAGACAATGGCACGAATGCACACGCGCCGTCGCGGTTCGTCCGGTTCGGACAAACCGGCGACGGACGAGACCCCGGAGTGGAGCGACGTCGACGCCGAGGACATCGAGTCCCGCGTCGTCGAACTGGCGGAGCAGGGCCACGACCCCAGCGTCATCGGCCTCAAGCTGCGCGACGAGGGCGTCAAGGGCGTCCCGGTCCCCGACGTGAAGCTGGCGACCGGCAAGAAGGTCACCGAGATCCTCGAGGAACACGACGCCGACGCCGACATCCCGGAAGACCTCCGCAACCTCATGTCGCAGGCGGTTCGCCTGCGCGAGCACATGGCGGAGAACGGGCAGGACCACCAGAACAAGCGCGCGCTCCAGAACACGGAGTCGAAGATCCGCCGCCTCGCGAACTACTACCGCGGCGACGAGATCGACGAGGAGTTCACGTACACCTACGAGAACGCCGTCGAGCTCTTAGAGGAGTGAGCGGCTAGCACGGCGACACCGAGCGACCGATCCCGACCGACACACCACACATGACCGAAGCGACGTCCGCCACGCCCGCCTCCGACGCGCTCGCCGGCGTCCTCGCAGACGCGCCGTTCGTCCGGCTCGTCGCGACCGACGACGGCGACGCGCTGGCAGCCGCCGGGCTGCTCGCGCGAGCGCTCCGAGCGACGGGCACGCCGTTCCAGGCCCGGGTCGACCGCGACCCGGTGCCGGCGGACGTCGACGACGGCGTCGCGGTAACGGTCGGCGTCGACCGCGGGCCGCACGCGATCCCCAGAACGGGACGACCGGCGAGCACGGCCGCCTTCGCGGTCGCCCGTGCCCTCGGCGTCGAACCCGACCCCGTGGTCGCGCTCGCCGGCGTCGTCGCGGCCGGGTCGATCCCCGGCGCCGACGGCTCCGGCGACGCGCTCGACGCCGCGGAGCGGGCCGGCCGCGTCGAGCGGCGGCCCGGCGTCGCGCTCCCGGTTTCGGGCGGCGAGCGCGCCGCTCACGAGACCGACGGCGCGGACGCGGCCCCCTCGCGGGCCGAGGCCCTCGCGGCCTCGACGCTCGCGTCGACGCGGTACTCCGGCGACCCCGATGGGGCGCGCGACGCGCTCGATCCCTTGGGACTGTCCGCCGACCCCGACGCCGACGACCGCCGGCGCTTCGCGTCGCTGGTCGCGGTCGACGCGGTCGACGGCGACGATACGAGCGAGCGCGCGGCCGCTGCGGTCGAGCGCGCACTCCGTCCGTACGCGACGGACGGTCCCTTCGAAACGGTCGGCGGCTACGCCGACGTGCTCGACGCGCTCGCCCGAGAGGCGCCCGGGACGGGGGTCGCGCTCGCGCTCGCGAGCGACCCGGCTCCGTCGCTTCGGACGGCCGCGCTCGACGCCTGGCACCGCCACGGACTGGCGGCGCACCGGGCGCTCGACGACGCGACGGTCGGCCGGTACGACGGCTGCGTCGTCGCCCGTGTCGACGCGGCGCCGGCGGTCCTGCCGACGGTCGCCCGACTCGTCCGGGACTTTCGGTCACCAGAACCCGTCGCAGTCGCGCTCGACGAGGGCGCAGGCCGGCTCGCGGCCGCTGCCGTCGAGCCGATCGGGCTCGGCGACGCCTGCCGGACCGCCGCCGACGAGGTCGGCGGCGACGGTTGGGGGACCCCCGCTCGCGGCGGGATCGCCGTCGAGACCGCCGGACCCGGCGACGCAGACATCACGGGGGCGCTGGCCGCGCTCCGGGAGGCGATCTGAGATGTCCGACGACGCCCCCCGAACGGCCGGCGGCGACGCCGACCGGACCGCGACGGTCCGGACCACGCACGCCGACGCCGCGACCGTCGCGGCCGCGGTCGGGCCGGACGAGACCGACTCGATGCGCACGCGCGTTGACGGCGACGCCGTCGCCTGCACCGTCGCGCGACCGACCACCGGCGGGCTCCAGTCGACGCTGGACGACCACCTCGTGAACCTGCGCGTCGCCGACCGCGTGGTCGAGCGCGCTCGGTCGCATATCGCCGCAGACGCCGACTCCGCCGACACCCTCGACTCCACAGACGAACCACAGACGACCGACACCGACACACACACCGACACATGAGCGAACGATCCGTATCCAAGAGCAGAGAACAGAAGCGCTGGTACTCCGTGCTGGCGCCCGAACAGTTCGACCGACAGGAGCTCGGCGAGACCCTCGCCGAGGAGCCCCAGCAGGTCGTCGGCCGCACGATCACGACGACGCTCGACGAGCTGACGGGCGACTCCAACGCGAACAACACGAAGCTGACCTTCAAGATCACCGACGTGGGCAGCGACTCGGCGTACACCGAGTTCATCAAGTACGAGCTGACGCGCGACTACCTGCGCTCGCTCGTCCGCCGCGGCGCCTCGAAGGTCGAGGCGTCGATCACGGTGCTGACCACGGACGACTACCGTATCCGCGTCCAGCCCGTCGCCCTGACGACCAAGAAGGCCGACCGGTCCCAGGAGAAGGCGATCCGCCGCGTCATGATCGACAAGGTCCACGCGGCCGCCGAGGAGCGCACCTTCGAGGCGTTCGTCGACGCGATCGTCGACGGGAACCTCTCGTCGGCCATCTACGGCGACGCCAAGGAGATCTACCCGCTCCGCCGCGTCGAGGTCCAGAAGCTCACCCTCGAAGCGCGCCCGCGCGAGGTCGCCGCCGAGGAGGAGGCCGCCGTCGACGTCGACGCCGACGAAGTCGCGGTCGACGCCGACGAGTAACGGCTCGTCCACCCGACGCGACCCCGTTTTGCGTTTATTTCTTCCCGAGCGGCCGCGCCGTCACCGAGCGGGTCACTCCGCGTCCGACGCCGTGTCGGCGGCCATCCGGATTCGCGCCGACTCGAAGCCACACTCCTCGTAGAAGCCGCGAGCGGACTCGTTCTCGACGTCGACGTCGAGCGTGACGCGCTCGCAGCCGCGGTCGGCGGCGGCCCCCCGGGCGCGGTCGAGCAGCCGCCGCCCGATACCCTCGCCGCGGCGCGGCGGCCGGACGTACAGCTCGCTCACGTGGAGTCGGTCGCCCGCGGCGAACACGGGTGCGGACGACTCGGGGCTCGCGGCGGCGTAGCCGACGAGGCGGGCGTCATCGCCCGTTTCGCCGTCCGCGACGGCGACCCACGTCACCGCCTCGTCGTCGTCGAGCTTGTCCCGTCGGTGTTCGACGCCCGCGGCGACGAGGTCGACGTCGTCCGCGAGCGCGTTCCGGTCGGCGAGCCGCGCCATCTCGCGCGCGAACGGTAGCCACAGGTCCTCGACCAGCGGTCGCACGTCGCCTCGCCGGAGCCGCCTGATCGTCGGGGTCACTCCGGATCGACCGCCATCGTCATCTGTTTGCGGTACTCCTCGAACCCGGTCCGCTCGTAGAACGCCACGGCTCGCTCGTTGTCGACGTCCACGTCGAGCCGGAGCTGCCCGCAGCCGTGGTCGCGGGCGTCGGCGACCGCGCGCTCGACGAACCGGTCCGCGAGGCCGGTGCCGCGGTACGGCGCCGCGACGTATATCTCGCCGATCACCAGTCGGTCCGGGCGATCGAACGGGTCGGGACACGCGTCGACGCTCGTCATCAGCAGGCCGACGAGGTCCAGGTCGGGATCGGTCACGGCGGCGGTCGCGGGGTCGACCGCGGCGTCGGCCGCCCCGTCGGCGGCGGTCGCGGCGACCCAGCCGCGGCTTCCCGAATCGTCCAGCTGGTTCCGGGCGAACTCCACGTGTCGCTCGACGAAGCGCTCCTCGGGCCAGTCCGCGAGGTCGTGGACCCCGACGGCGTCGGCGAGGTCGCGGTTGTACGGGAGCCACAGGTCGGCCGCGTAGCGGCGGAGGGCCTCCTCGTCGGACGGCAGCCGTCGGATCGCGGGTCGATCGCCGGACATACCCGGTAACTCGGTCGGCGAGAGAAGTGTTTTCCGGCCGCGTGCGACCCGTCCGCATCCGGCGATATCCGGGAGACGAAAGCTTGAAACGCCGCTCGCTCGACCTCTCGGGTATGGAACTGCGGGTCATCGAGAAGACCGACACGGAACTCCACATCGAGATCGCGGGCGAGGATCACACGTTCATGAACGTGCTGAAGGGCGCCCTGCTGGAGTCGGACGACGTCGCGGCCGCGACCTACGACATGAATCCCGAGCAGTCCGGGGGCCAGACCGAACCCGTCCTCACCGTCAAGGCCGAGGATGGCGACCCGCTCGACGTGCTCGGGGACGCCGCCGAGTCGATCACCGAGCGCACGGACGCCCTGCGCGACGCGGTTCGCGCGGCCTGACCGCGCGGTCTGACCGCGGACGGACCTCTTTCCGCTCTCCGTTTTCCGGCCCCGCGCGCTGCGAGGGGCATACCTAAGTGCCGACTCCCGAAACGGGGGTGTATGCCGCCGAGCGTACTCATGCTGGGGTGGGGGTACCCGCCGAACATCACCGGCGGGCTCGACGTCCACGTGGGAGAACTGTTCACCGGGCTCCGCGACGAACTCGGTGTCGACGCCGCGCTGGTGTTGCCGGCGGAGTTCGCGCCCGACGACGAGCCGGGACTCGAACCCGTCGAGACCGGCGAGGGCGACGTCGCGGCGCGCGTCGGGGAGCTCTCCGACCGCCTCGCCGAACTCGCGCCCGACTACGACGTGATCCACACCCACGACTGGTTCGGGTACGGGCCCGGTCGCGCCGCCGCCCGCGAGTCCGACGCGACGTGGGTCTCCTCGTTCCACTCGCTGGCGAGCGACCGCAACATCGACCCGCCGAGCCGCGAGGTCGAGACGGAGCGCCGGCTCGCGAACGCCGCAGACACCAACATCGCGGTCAGCGAGATCGTCCGCGAGGATATCCGAGAGCTGTACGACGCGGACTCGCGGGTCGTGTACAACGGCTTCTCGACGCCGCAGTTCTCTGGGAAGGACGTCCGCGAGGACCTCGGTATCGACGGCGAGATGCTGTTCTTCGTCGGCCGCCACACCGACCAGAAGGGGATCTCGCACCTCCTGTACGCGACCAAGAAGCTCCGCGGCCGCGACGTGACGCTCGTCGTCGGCGGGTCGGGCCACCAGACCGAGCAGCTGAAGCGGTTCGCCGAGCTGCTCGGCATCGAGGACCGCGTCGAGTTCGTCGGCTACGTCCCCGAGGCAGAGCTCGGCGACTACTACGCCGCCTCGGACGCGTTCGTCTCGCCCTCGTACGCCGAGCCGTTCGGGATCACGATCACGGAGGCGCTGGAGGCGGGCACGCAGGTCGTCGCGACGCCGTCCGGCGTCGCGGAGGTGCTCCCCGACGGCTGCCTCGTCGAGGTCGAGACGGACTCGGAGTCGATCGTCGACGGGCTCATCGAGGCGCTCGACCGCGAGGAGCCGCCGGAGTACGAGCGCCGCGAGTGGCTGGACGTGGCGGAGGACACGCTCGCCGTGTACGAAGACGTCGCGTAATCCGTTCGAACCCCTTCTCCCCGAGACGCCCCGCTCAGTCCTCGTCGCCCCGGAACACGTCGAACTCGGTCACCGGT
>NZ_NEWJ01000003.1:0-80212 GCF_002135045.1 Halorubrum sp. SD683 | reverse complement strand
GGCGACGTAAGCACCGCAGCGAGCGGAGCGACACAGGAGCGCAACGAGCGTACCGCGGCCTCGCGGCTGGGGCTTTGGAGGTTGTCACCACCGATCCACCAGCAACTGCGTGTGAGATATCGACGTATTAGTCGCTCGCCTCGACGGCCGTCTCGAAGACGACCCACTCGGGGTGGGCGTCGGGCTCGTCGGGGAGGTACGTCCCCTCAGTCCCGCACGCCGTGACGAGCCGACAGGTCGAGCGCTCGGGCGGCCAGACGACCTCGACGCGCTTGCCGCTGGCTCCCGCCTCGCTACCCTCCGTCACCCGAACCGTCACCTCCTGCCGGTAGGTGAACGTCGCGCCGGCGGGGTCGACGAGCGTCACGGTCACGGCGACCGCGTCGCCCTCGGGGTCGAACGGCACGGGGTCGCCCGCCTCGGGGTCGCCCGCGGCCGCCGCGCCGGGCAACCGGACGCCCTCTGGCGTCACCACCCAGTCGACCGCGAGCGAGTCGCCGAGGTCGCTCACCGTGTAGGAGACGTGGTCCGGACCGCCCGGAGCGCCCCGTCGCGGGTCGACGCGGACCTGCGCGCGGGCGACGCGGTCCGGCACGCCGACGGTCGTCTCGGCGTCGATCCGAGCACCAGTGCGCCGGTCGAGCGGCTCCAGCTTCGGCGTGACGCGGGTCTCCGGATCCGCGGTCCAGACCCCCTGATAGCCGTAGCGGTACAGGGTGCGGTCCGGGTACGCGTCCAGCACCGCGAAGTTCTCGACCGGGTCGCGGTCGAGCGCGTACACGACCTCGCCGTCGAGCCCCGGCCCGTTCCGGAGGTACTGGAACGGGTGGTTCTGCCACTCGCCGTACGGCGTCGGCACGAAGACGAGCCCGTCCTCGAAGGTCGTCTCGTCGAACGGCGCGTACGCGGCCTCGTGTTTCGCGTCGACCGCGGCGTTCCGCTCGATCGGATCCGCGGCCGCGTCGACCGCGGCCACGCCCGCGACGACGACCGCGCTCGCGACGACGACCGCGATCGCCACGCGGGCGACCGTCCCCGAGGCGCCGCGGGAGACGAGCCGGTCGCGGGCCGCGGACAGCGCCCGGGCGGCGGCGGCGACGGCCAGCCCGCCGAACACCGACAGCGGGACGAGCAGGTCGAAGTGATAGAACGGGCCGAACAGCGACGCGAGCCCGTCGGTCGGGTCCGAGAGGTCGGCGAGCGCGTTGTGCGTCCCCCAGAAGTAGAGGTTCCCGACGACGACAGAGACGGCGACGCCGACGAGCAGCGCCGTCGCTGTCCGTCGGAAGCCGGGCGTACCGGACGCGTCGTCGGCCGCCCGGTCGTAGAGGAGTCCGCGCGGATCGCCGGTCGCGCGCCACCCGCGGAGCGCGACCGCGCCGCCGACGAGCGCCGCGAGCGTTCCGAGCGGGCCGGCGGCGAACCAGCGGGTCGCGATCTCCCGGAGCGCGTACCCGTTCGACTCCAGCGCCAGCCCGAGCGTGTAGTCGACCGAGTGGCCGAGGATCCGGCGCTCGCCGAAGCCGGGGCCGTCCATCGGCGCGAACACCTGGTACGGGAACACGAGCGGGGACCCCGTCATCCGGGCGTTGTACGCGAGCGTGACGCCGACGAACAGGGTACCGAACAGCGCCGTCAGCCCGTGGCGGCGGACCGGGTCGGGGAGCCCGCGGACGCCGGCGTCGACCAACGCGCGCGGCGTCGACGCCGCGGACTCGGCGCCGAACCGCCGGGTCGCCGACGCGACGCGCCACAGCGCGTGACAGATGAACGGGGCGGCGAACAGCACCGCCGTGTACGGCCGCGCGAAGAAGGCGACCCCGATCGCGAGGCCCGCGACGCCCGCGGCCCGGAGGGACTCGTCCCGGACGCTCCGGAGGTACGCGACCGCGAAGACCAGGTTGAAGAGCGTCGTCGGCGCGTACGGAAGGAACGCCGAGGAGGTCGCGATCGCCATCGGCGACGCGGCGAAGAGGACGGCCGCGGCGAGGCCCGCCCGGCGACCGACGGCCGCGGAGCCGAGCAGGTACACCAGAGCGGCGTTCCCGGCGGCGACGACCGCGAGAGTCACGCGCGGCTCGCCGAACAGGGCCATCGAGACGGCGAACGTCGCCGCGGGAACGGGGTTGTACTTCGGGTAGAGCCGCCCGCCGTCCTCGATGAAGAACCACGGGTGGACGGCGTCGGCGAGCGAGCCGGCGTGGAACGCCAACTGACCGTCGAGGAGGAGGGCGGCCTGCGTGAGGTAGACGCCCTCGTCGTGGTTCGCCGAGTGGTGCGAGAAGACGGTGACGGCGACCGCGAACGTCAGGGCGCCGGCGGCGACGGCGACGAGCGCCGCGGCGAGGCTCACCCGGTCGGCGCGTTCGAGTCGCTGGCGGAGGCGGACGAGGAGCCGGCGGACGCGGGCGACGAGCCGGCGGGGACGGAGCAACGGTGGGAAAACTGACACGGTCGGTGGAGTGAGGCTGTGAGCGTGACGGGCGCGCGGCGCGACGCGGGGGTGAGGCGGCGGCTCAGATCTGGACGCCGGCGTCGCGCATGAGGTCGATCGTCGGTTCGAGGTTGGACAGCTCCGAGAGGTCGATGTCCGGGACGTCGAGCTCGTCGATCGTCGGGAGGTCGCCAATCGGCTCGACCTCCGGAATCAGCGGGTACTCGAAGGTGGAGCGCGCGAAGTAGTCCTGCGCCTCCGCCGACAGCAGGTGGCGAACGAAGTTCGCGGCGAGGTCAGCGTTCGACGCGGTGTCAACGACCGCGGCGCCCGCGACGTTGAACACCGCGCCCGCGTCGCCCTGCGTGAAGGAGGTCGCGATGGGGGCCTCCGGGTTCCCGTCGAGCACGCGCTGGATGTAGTAGTGATTGGTGAACGCAGCGTCGATCTCGCCGTCGGCGATCTCCTGACACGCGCGGAACTCGTCCGGGTACGTCGCGGCGCCGCGCTCGACCATCGCTTCGAGCCACTCGCGGGTGGCCTCCTCGCCCTCCAGCAGCCGCATCGCGGTGACGAACGCCTGCGCGGAACCGTACGACGGCGCCCAGCCGAGGTCGCCCTCGAACTCGTCGGGGTACGCCATGATGTCGTCCGGGAGCCCGTCTTCGGAGACCGACTCGGTGTTGTACGGGACCGTCCGGGCGCGCCCGGAGGTGCCGACCCACTGCTCGGTGTGGAACTCCCCGCGGACCTTCCCGGTCACGTCGTCGGGGAGCGCCTGCGTGCGTCCCGCGTCGGCGAGCGCGCCGAGCGAGCCAGCGTTCACCGAGTAGAACACGTCGGCCGGCGACCCCTCGCCCTCGTTGATGATCGCGTTCACGTGGTCGGTTGAGCTGTTGTACCGAACGGTCAGGTCGAGGTCGTCGTACAGGTCGTCGATGTAGCCGACGAGGTCGCCGACGAGGAACTCGCCGCGGCCGGAGTAGACGGTGAGTTCGCCCTCCAGCGCCGGCATCTCCGCCATCGGCGTCCCGCCGGGGGCGTCGCGCCCGGCGCGACCGGAACCGATCTGCCCGATCGCCGGTCCGCCGTCGCCGCCGTCGGAACCGTCTTGATCGTCGCTCCCCGTACAGCCGGCGACCCCCGCGACGCCGACCGCGCCGGCCGCCGCGAGGAACTTCCGCCGTCGAACGTCGCGCCCGTCTCGTGCGTCGGATTCGTGGGTCATCATGTGTTTTAGGCTTGCCTAAATGGTTTTAGTCGTGTCGGTTCAGTCGTCCGCGGGCGCCGGCGTCCGCCGGATCGCGTCGAGGCAGTCGAGCCAGTCGCGCATGTACTCGCCGCAGTAGTTGAGGAACGCGCCGTTGTTCGACTCGTCGAAGTCGCCCTCGGCGAGCGCGTCGGCCATCGCGTCGAAGACCGCCGCGTACGAGTCGGCGTCGGCGCTCGCCTCGTCGACGACCTCCCAGACGTGCTCGTTCAGCTCCAGCCCGGCCACCTCGTTCGCGAGGTCGTCGAACGTCGAGCGCGGGGCCTTGTTGTGTTCACAGAGCGGGTCGCCGTTGTAGATGCGCTTGCCGAGCACGTCGCAGGCGCGCTTTAAGAACAGCCCCGACCAGATGTCGTCGAACCGCCCCACGTCCCACTCGTTGTCGTCCATCGGCAGCTGGTAGAACGCCGGGATCACCTCGCGGCGGAACGCGAGGTTCATCGAGCAGACGGTGAGGTAGTTGCCGCGCGCGGCGACGAAGTCGCCGCCGAAGTCGTCGGCGGTCGTCCGCGTCTGCGCCTGGCCCTCCAGGTCGCCGTCCATCAGGATCCGGACCGCGTCGAGGTCGGGGACGTTCGTCCACAGCCCCTGCGAGGCGACGACCTCACCGGCCTCGACGTCGACCGCGTCGGTCTCGACGGTCTCGCCCATCGCCGAGTACGGGTAGCCGCGCGGGTAGAGGCCGTGCTCGTCGGCGTTGTCGTAGAGGACGTTCACCCAGTCCTCGTCGGAGCTGACGCGCTCGACCTCCCCCTCGAACGCGAGGTTCGCCATGTGTCGACCGAAGTAGTCGACGTCGTCGTGCGGGAGCGTGTCGTCGTCGATGAAGACGCCGTAGTCGAACGACTCGTCGGCCCACATGTACAGCAGGCCGAAGCTCGTCTCGGCGTGGCTCGCCGCCGGGACGACGTGGCCGTACTCCGCGACGCCGTTGGCCTCGTACCACTCCTCGCGGCGGCTGCCGTCGAACACCTCGCCGGAGACGTCGAGGTCGTCGAGCATCGCGCGCATCTCGTCGGTCTCGCAGAAGTCCTCGGTGACGAGGACGAAGTGGAGCCGCGAGACGTCGAACCCGTGCTCGCGGGCGTTGGCGACGTACGCGCGGAGGCACTCGTACTCCCTGATCGTCGGAACGATGACGCAGATATCCGAGCCGTCGCCGCTCGGGGCGGTAGCCGTCATACACGTTAGTTTTTAGGCTGGCCTAAAAGTTTAGCGGTCCGTCGTCGGCTGCGTCGCGGTCGCGTCGGGTTCCCGCTCCGACTCGTCGGGAGCGCGCGTCGGCGACAGGTCGAACGCGGCCGCGACGGCGCCGCCGCCGGCGAGCGTGACGGCGTTCTTCAGCGCGTGGTCGAGGGCCGCCGCGGCGAGCGCGACCTCGGCGGAGATCGGCGTCGCGGCGACGACGATCCCGGTGAACGCCGCCTCGTACAGCCCGATCCCGCCCTGCGAGAGCGGCAGCACCTTCGCGAGGTTCCCGGCCGAGACGGCAAGCGTCCCGACGACGGCGAGCGCGACCGGATCGACGGCCCCGCCGAACCCGCCCACGAGCGTCGCGAGGACGAAAACAGCGGTCGCGACGTCGAGCGCCCACACGACGCCGCTCGCGAGCGACACCCGAACGAGCGCGCCCGCGTCCGCGGCGACGACGCGGACGGCGGCGCCGAACCGGACCGCCGCGTCGACGGCCCGGGCGAGCCGGGATCCCGCAGCGCGATCGCGGAGGGCCGGACCGAACTGCCGATCGCTCCGAGCGACGACGACGGTGAGCGCCGAGAGCAGCGCGGCCGCGATCGCAGTGCCCCCGGCGACGACGAGCACCCGACCGGAGCCGTCGGGCGCGACGACCCGCCCCCCGGCGAGGCGGACGGCGAGCGCGGCGCCGCCGAGCGCGCCGAGCGCGATCAGGTCGAAGGCGCGCTCGACCGCCAGCGATGCGACGCCGGTAGCGTAGGGGACCTCACGGCGGTCGTTCAGCAGGTACGCGCGCACCCCGTCGCCGGCCCGGGCGGGGACGATCAGGTTCGCGGTCTGGCTCGCGAACACGGTCGCCGTGAGGAACGCCGTGCGACACCGGTGTCCCATCGGCCCGAGCACGTCGCCGTACCGCCGGCCGCGGACGGGCCACGACGACAGGTACGCGACGAGCGCGGCGGAGACATAGACCGGGTCCGCGGTCGCGACCGCGTCGACGACGGCGGCGAGGTCGAGGGTCCGCGTCAACACCGCGCCGCCGATCGCGAGGACGAGGACGGTTCCCGCGACCGCGAGCGACCCCCGAGGGACGCGCGCTCGGAGCCGGGAGAGGCGCTCGCGGAGTCGAGCGGCGGCGGTTCGCGGTCTCATACGATTATTTAGGTCACCCTAAAGAACATAACGCTGACGGTTCGCCGAGGCGAACCGGCGGAGCGGGCCGGACCCGGCGCGACGCAACACGTTTGTTCGCGGGAATCGAACAACTACGCATGAGCGCGAACGAGGCAGACGCCGGCGCTGCGACCGAGGACGTGCGGATGTGGCTCGTCGAGCGCACGTACTCCGACGACGAGCAGAACATGGTGATCCTCACGTACGCGACGCCGGACGGCGAGCGCTACTTCCGCAAGGAGCGCGCGCTCACCTCCTTCACGGACGTGCGCGACACCACGGCCGCCGTCGACGCGGCGCCGTCGAACGTCGGAGCCGTCGACGACCCCGACGACCGCGAGCGCTACGCCGCCGAGGCGACGCGGATGGCCCGCGTCCACGACCCCGACGACGTCATCTGAGCCGCACCGCGGACGGGCCGCGAGCGACCGGGCCGCACAGCCTTTTACCGCCCGGGCCCAACGCCCGGCCGATGCGCGCCACTCTCGAAACGCTCGGCGTCGCCCTCCTCATCGGCGCCGCGCAGGCCCTCCTCAGCGTCGTCGGCCTCGCCGGACTGTTCGCGCTGTCGACCCCCGTCGCCGTCGCTCCCTGGACGCTCGTCACGAGCGTGTACGCGCACGGCTCCGTCGGCCACCTGCTGGCGAACGCCCTCGCGCTGCTGCTCGTCGGGCCCCTGGTCGAGCGCCGGACGACCCGCACCCGCTTCCACGCGTTCGTGGTCACGACGGGCGCGCTCGCGGGCCTCGCGCAGGTGACCCTCGGGAGCCTACTCGGCCCGCCGGTCGCCGTGTTGGGGATCAGCGGCGCGGTGTTCGCGCTCGGCGGCTACCTCCTCGCGGGAAACGTCGTGAGCGAGACGCTGTTCGACCGCCTGCGCCTCTCGCCGCGAGTCCAACTGGTCCTGTTCGGGCTCGTCGCCGTCGTCCTCACCGCGACGACGGCCGCGCCGGGCGTCGCGCTGATCGCGCACGCGACCGGGGCGTTCTGCGGGCTCGTCGCCGGACGCGTCGGCCTGCTCGACGCGCGGTGACCGGAACCGGACCGGACGGTGGGCGCGGGCCGCGATCGACGGCGCCGGGGCTAGGCGGTGTGAAAAACGAAAGGGGTGAAAGAGAAACGCCCTAGCGCTCAGTCTTCGAGAACGATCTCGATGCTGACGTCGTTCGGCACTTGGACGCGCATGAGCTGGCGGAGCGCGCGTTCGTCGGCGTCGATGTCGATCAGACGCTTGTGGACGCGCATCTCCCAGTGCTCCCACGTCGCCGTCCCCTCACCGTCCGGGGACTTGCGCGACGGGATCTCGAGCGTCTTCGTCGGCAGCGGGATCGGGCCCGACAGGGCGACTCCCGTCGAGTCCGCGATCTCGCGGACGTCGTCGCAGATGTCGTCGAGGTCCTCGGGGCTCGTGCCGGCGAGGCGGACGCGTGCCTGCTGCATCGATTATCGCTCGTTGACGTCCAGCACCTTGCCGGCCGCGATGGTCTGACCCATGTCGCGGATGGCGAAGCTGCCGAGTTCCGGAATCTCGCCGGACGGCTCGATGCTGAGCGGCTTCTGGGGACGCACGGTGACGACCGCCGCGTCGCCGGACTTGATGAAGTCCGGGTTCTCCTCGGCGACCTCACCGGACGAGGGGTCGATCTTCTGATCGATGGACTCGATCGTACAGGCGACCTGCGCCGTGTGGGCGTGGAAGACCGGGGTGTAGCCGGCCGTGATGACCGACGGGTGCTGCATGACGACGACCTGGGCCTGGAACGTCTCGGCGACGCTCGGCGGGTCGTCGGCCGGGCCACAGACGTCGCCGCGGCGGATGTCGTCCTTGCCGATGCCGCGGACGTTGAATCCGACGTTGTCGCCGGGCTCGGCCTTGGGCACCTCTTCGTGGTGCATCTCGACCGTCTTCACCTCGCCGCCCACGTCGGACGGCTGGAAGGAGACGTTGTCGCCGGTGTTGAGGATCCCGGTCTCGACGCGTCCCACGGGGACGGTCCCGATACCGGAGATGGTGTACACGTCCTGGATCGGCAGGCGGAGCGGCGCGTCCGTCGGCGGCTCGGCCTCCGGCAGGTCGTTGAGCGACTCCAGCAGGGTGGGGCCGTCGTACCACGAGGTGTTCTCGGACGCTTCGGCGACGTTGTCGCCCTCGAAGGCCGAGATCGGCACGAACGTGGTGTCGTCGGTCGCGAAGCGGACCTGGTTGAGCAGGTCCTCGACCTCGCTGATGACCTCCTTGTAGGAGTCCTCGCTGTAGTCGACGAGGTCCATCTTGTTGACGCCGATGATGAGCTCGTTGATCCCGAGCGTGCGGGCCAGGAACACGTGCTCGCGGGTCTGGGGCGCGACGCCGTCGTCGGCCGCGACGACGAGCACCGCGTTGTCGGCCTGCGAGGCGCCCGTGATCATGTTCTTCACGAAGTCACGGTGGCCCGGACAGTCGACGATGGTGAAGTAGTACTCGTCGGTGTCGAACTCCTGGTGGGCGATGTCGATCGTGACGCCGCGCTCGCGCTCCTCGGCGAGGTTGTCCATCACGTAGGCGAACTCGAAGCCGCCCTTGCCCTTCTCTTCGGCTTCCTCGCGGTGCTGCTCGATTACGTGCTCGGGGACGCTCCCCGTCTCGAAGAGGAGGCGACCCACGAGCGTACTCTTGCCGTGGTCGACGTGGCCGATAATGGCCAGGTTCTGGTGCGGTTTGTCACTCATGGGGTAATCACGCGCTAAGGCGCTCTGTGAGTAAGTTTCGGTTGATTCCACTAAAACGGTTTCGATACGGCCCACAGAGTATCGTGCCGCCGTCTTGCGATTCTCGACAACCCGGGGCACGCCACACGGCCGCACGGAGACCGTCGGTGGGCGAGTCGGGCGTCGGCTACTCCAGCCGGCCCACGTCGCCGAGGACCGCGCTCGCGGTCTCGGGGCCGCCCGCGCCGCGGCCGGAGATGTTGAGCCGGCCGGCGTGAGAGGTCTCGATCTGGACGATGTTCTGGGTGCCGGAGACCGCGAGCGTGCCGTTCTCGGGGACGAGCCGCGGCGCGACGCGGACGGTCTCGCCCGTCGCCTCGCCGATCAGCCGGACCGTCCGCCCGTCCTCGGCCGCGAGGCGGAGCGCGGAGCCGGGCACGTCGCGGATCCCCGAGACGTCGGCGTCTTCGAGCGTGAACTCCCGGGCGTCGGCGGGGTCGTCGACCGCGCCGAACGAGAGCACGTTTGCGAGGATGACGCACTTCAGCGCCGCGTCGGTGCCGTCCACGTCGAAGGAGGGGTCCGCCTCCGCGACGCCGAGGTCCTGCGCCTCCGCGAGCACGTGGTCGTAGTCCAGCCCCTCGGCGGCCATCCGCGTCAAGATGAAGTTCGCCGTCCCGTTGAGCACGCCCCGGACCGCCGTGACGTGGCCGGGCTCGATGTCCTCGACGGTCGACACTGCGGGGATCGCGCCACCCACGGTCGCCTCGAACCGGATCTCGCCGTCGCTGTCGCCGACGGCCGCCCGCAGGTCGCCGTACCGCTCCGCGACGGGGCCCTTGTTCGCGAGGACCGCGTGGCGGTCGCGATCTAAGGCGGTCGTCACGTGCGAGAAGCCCGGCTCGGCGTCGCCGAGCGTCGTCGGCGTCGCCTCCACGAGGACGTCGTAGTCGGCCGCCAGCGCGTCTGCCGGGTCGTCGTCGCCGACGATCCCCTGTTCCGCCTTCCGCGCCACGACCGCGTCGGGGTCGACGCCGACGGCCTCTCCGCCGGAACCGCCCGTCCCGTCCGCGACGACCGCGGTCGACGAGTCGGCGACCGCGACGACCTCGTGGCCGTGTTCGCCCGCCAGCTCGACGACGGAGCGCCCGACGGCGCCCGCACCGATCACGGCAAGTCTCACGCCTCCACCCCCGTGAGTGGCTCAACGACGCGAAGGTCCTTCTCCGCGGCGAGGTCGCGGACCGCGGCGAGCGCCGCGTCCGTCTCGCCGGCCCGGGCTTCGAGCCGGAGCCGCGCGCTCGACACCTCCTCGGTGCCCTGCGGGGCCGCGAGCGACACGTCGGCGACCGACGCCGACTCGCAGGCCTCAATGCTCGAGAGCGTGTCGGAGAGGTCGGTGTCGATGAGGTGGCCGAAGAGGAGCAGCGTCACCTCCTCGGCGTACCGCTCCGTGCCGGCCTGCATCACGTTCACGCCCTCGCTACGGAGCGCGTCGACAATCTCCTCGAACCGGTCCGGCGTCGCCTCGAAGTCGACCTCGACCGGGATCCGGCCGCGGGGCGTCTTGTTCCCGCGCTCGTGGTAGATCGACAGGAGGTTCCCGCCGTTGTCGGCGATCGGGTGGAGCGCGGCGAGCAGCTGCCCGGGCTCGTCGACCAGCTCCAGCCGGACCGTGTGCGTCGAGACCGCCGTCGAGGCGTGGCCGCCGTCGGGCGACGCTCCCGAGTCGGGCTCGTCGACGCCCGCCTCCGCGTCGAGCGCGGCCTCCGGCGCCCCGTCACGACGGTCGCTCACGGCGCCACCTCCGGCGCCGCGCCGCGCCCGGCTTCATCGCGGCCGGTCGAGTCCGGATCGCTCGTCCGCGGACGCGCTCCTGTCCCCGACGTGGAGCGGTCGCTCGGTGGCTCCGTCGCGGTGCGCCGGGGGGGAGTCGTGCCCGTCTGCATACCCGAACGGAGTCGGACGATCCGGTATAAGCCTTCGGCGCTGGCAGGCGTTGCCTCGCTTCCGTGCCTGTCAACGCGGCGCACGGTTCGGGGAGGTCTGCCGCGATCGACGGCGTCGGGGCTCTCAGGCCGAAGACACCAGAGAGAAGTTGACCGCAGAGACCGCGGACCGCGTCGTCGACTTAGAAGTAGTCGATCGACTGCGGCAGTTCGAGCTTCATCCCCTTGCGCTCGCGGATCTCCATGATCTTCTCGCGCTGGAGATTATCGACGAGGACGCGGAAGCCCGCGTTCTCGGTGTTCCACGAGGCGCGGCCCTCGGTGGCCGAGCGGATGTCGGAGGAGAACCCGATCATCTCCTCGACGGGCGCGATGCCCTCGACGACCATGAGGTCGCCCTCCTGGTACATGTCGTCGACGCGGCCGCGACGACCCTGGATCTCGCCGGAGGCCGCGCCCATGTGTTCGCTGGGCACGTCGATCCGGACGTCCTGGATCGGTTCGAGCAGGCGGACCTCGCCGTCGATCAGCGAGCGGTGGACCGCGTCGCGGACCGCCGGGATGACCTGCGCCGGACCGCGGTGGATGGTGTCCTCGTGGAGCTTCGCGTCGTGGAGTCGGAACAGCGACCCCTGGACCGGCTCGGCGGCCAGCGGACCGTCGTCGAGCGCCTCCTGAAGCCCCTCCAAGACGAGCTCCATCGTCTCGTTGAGGTGCTGGATCCCTTTCGTGTCGTCGATGAGGATGTTGGTCCGGTGGATGTCCTCGACGTTCTGGGAGGTGTCCTTGTCCATGCCGGCCTCCTGGAGCGCCTCGCGGCGCTCCAGTTCGGGCATGTCCATCGAGACCTCGCCGAGCTGGATGGCGTCGACGATCTCCTGGTCCATCGGCTCGACGGTGATGTAGAACTTGTTGTGGCGGTTCGGCGACTGCCCCTCGACCTCGCGAGAGGACTCCTGGGGCTGCTCGCGGAACACGACGATCGGCTCGCCGGTGATGACCGGGATGCCCTGGTTGTCGCGAATCCGCTGGGTGATCACTTCGAGGTGGAGCTCACCCTGCCCGCTGATCAGGTGCTCGCCGGTGTCCTCGTTGATCTCGATCTGGATCGTCGGGTCCTCCTTGGCGACCTGCTGGAGCGTCTCGATGAGCTTCGGCAGGTCGTCCATGTTCTGCGCCTCGACGGACTTCGTGATGACCGGCTCGGAGATGTGTTCGATCGACTCGAACGGCGTCATCTCAACCGAGGAGACGGTGGAGCCGGCGATGGCGTCACGCAGTCCGGTGACGGACGCGATGTTCCCCGCCGGGACACGGTCCACCTCCTCGCGTTCGGACCCCATGAAGAGCCCCACGCTCTGGATGCGGTTCTTCCCGGCCGTGCCGGAGACGTACAGCTCCTGGCCCTTCTCCAGCGTGCCGGAGAAGACGCGGCCAGTCGCGATCTCGCCCGCGTGCGGGTCCATGGAGATGTCGGTGACCATGAAGACGACGTCGCCGTCCTCGTCGACCAGCTGCATCCCCTCGGCCAGCTCGGTGTCCGGGTCACCGCGCCAGATGCGCGGGACGCGGCGGGGCTGCGCGTCGACCGGGTTCGGGAAGTGTTCGCAGACCATGTCGAGCACGACGTCAGACAGCGGCGTCCGCTCGTGGAGCTCCTGCCGCTTGTCGTTCTGTTCGAGCTCCATGATGTCGCCGAAGTCCATGCCGGTCCGCTGCATCGAGGGCATCGAGACGCCCCACTTGTACAGCGCGGAGCCGAAGCCGACCGTGCCGTCCTCGACGGAGACGGTCCAGTCCTCGGGGATGTCGTCCATGTTCTCGGCCATCCCGCGGATGAGCTCGTTGACGTCGGCGATGACCGACATCAGCCGCTCTTGCATCTCCTGGGGCCCCTCCTGGAGCTCCGAGATGAGGCGGTCGACCTTGTTGATGAACAGCGTCGGCTTCACGCCCTCGCGGAGCGCCTGTCGGAGCACCGTCTCCGTCTGGGGCATCGCGCCCTCGACGGCGTCGACGACCACCAGCGCGCCGTCGACCGCGCGCATCGCGCGAGTGACGTCGCCCCCGAAGTCCACGTGGCCCGGGGTGTCGATGAGGTTGATGAGGTGGTTGGTGTCCTCGTACTCGTGGGTCATCGAGACGTTCGCCGCGTCGATGGTGATCCCGCGCTCCTGCTCGTCCTCCTTCGTGTCCATCGCGAGCTGCTCGCCCGCGGTGTCCTCGGAGATCATCCCGGCGCCCGCCAGCAGGTTGTCAGACAGCGTCGTCTTCCCGTGGTCGACGTGGGCGGCGATGGCGATGTTCCGGATGTGCTCCGGGTTGTCCATCAGCCGCTCACATTCCTGAACGATCTTCTTGCGTCGGCCCATTATACCGAGTGTTACCGAAAGGAGGGTCAAAAGGGTAGTGTTTCGTCGCGGCCGATTCGCCGGGGATCACCCCCGATCCCCGGCGATTTCGTGTCGCACAGTGTCACGGAACGACCGCCGCGGGCGCCCGGGTCGAGACCCCGGCGGAGCGGGCATCGGCGCGGTTTTAAGGGCCGACTCGGGAAACGGTGAGTATGAACGAGACGCTCTCACGGCTCGTCGACAGCGGCGTCGTCGCGGTGCTCCGCGGGGTGCCCGCCGACCAGCTCATCGAGATCGCGGAGGCGCTCCGCGAAGGCGGCGTCACCGCCGTCGAGATCACCGCCGACACGCCGAACGTCGCGGACCTCATCGACGAGGTGACCGCCTCCTTCGACGACGAGGTCGTCGTCGGCACCGGTACCGTCCTCGACAGCGAGACGGCCCGGACGACGCTGATGGCGGGCGCCGAGTTCGTCGTCTCGCCGAGCCTCCACGAGGACGTCATCGAGACGTGTAACCGCTACGGCGCGGTCAGCGCACCCGGCGTGATGACGCCGACGGAGGCGGTCCGCGGCTACGAGGCGGGCGCCGACTTCGTGAAGGTGTTCCCCGCGAAGACGGTCGGGCCGGCCCACCTCGGCGCGATGAAGGGGCCGCTCGGCCAGATTCCGATGATGCCGACCGGCGGCGTCAGCCCGGACAACGCCGCGGAGTACGTCGAGGCGGGCGCGTTCGCGGTCGGCGCGGGCGGCGCGCTCGTCGACTACGACGCCGCCGAGCGCGGCGACTACGAGGTCATCACCGAGACCGCCCGCGAGTTCACGCGGGTGGTCGAGGAAGCGCGCGGCGACTGAACCCCGAGGGTCCGGCGCGGTGAGGCCCGCTCGACCCGCGGCCGCTCCCCCCACCTCACATGAAGTCCGCGATGCCGGACTGCTTGTTCGTGTCGTCCTCGAAGATCGACTCTAACGACTGGTCTAACACCTTCAGCCGCTGTTTCGTGTAGGGCCGGCAGTCGAACCGCTCCGCCACCTCGATGGCGGTGTCAACGTACTTGCTCACCGACCCCTCGTGGACGGTGAGGTTCACGCGGCCGCCGCACTCGCGGCACTCGCCCGTCAGCGGCATCCGCCGGTACTTTTCGCCGCAGTCGAGACAGCGCGTTTCCTGCCGCGAGAACGCCCGGAGGTTCCCGATGATGTCCGGCAGGAAGTGGTACTCGATCACCCGCTCCGCCACGTCGGTCTCGTCGACCGCGCGGAGCTTCCGGGCCAGCTCCAGCTGGGCGTCCATCTTCTCCATCATGTCGCCGAGCGTCTTGTACGCCGAGAGGTCCGGTCCCATCGCGATGTCGGTGGTGTCGTGGGTGTGGTCGAACCCGTGGTACTCGTCGTCGGTGCCGAGCGTGTCCTCGCCGATCTGGATCAGCTCCTCGACCGCCTCCGGGTCGGCCATCTCTCGGGACGCCTCGTACAGCTCTTTGGGGTACTCCCGCACGATGTCGACGTTGTGCGCCTCGTCGTCGATCTCGGAGGGATCGATTCGCGAGGACATCACCAGCGGCGCATCCATCCGCCCGCCGCGCTGATCGGGCAGAAATTCTTTCGAGAAGTTGAGCAGTCCGTCCATAAGCAGCATCACGCAGTCCTCGTCACCGTCACACTGACCGGAGTACACGTCGTTCGCGACGAGCGTGTTTGTCTCCTCAACAGTCAGACAGTATGTGAATTCGATGTCGGACTGGACCATCTCGACAGAGACGACTTCGTCAACCCAAACGTCGCCTCCGTCACCGAAGAGTCGCTGTGTTCGGGTATCGACGCGGTCCAGCACGTCAGTAAGCGTCTCGTCCTTGCGGCCGAGATGGAAGCCGATTCGGTCGGCGAACCGCACGGCGTTCTGTGATGTGATCTTGAGGACCCAGGATTCGAACGACTGCTCGCCGTCGTAGAACTCGGCCACCGCACCCGTCTTCGGGGTACGCTCCTCGCGATACACTTTCGTAGCGATACCGAACCGCTTGAGGGCTGCGATTAGGTCGGACTGTAGGTCGTCGCTCACCGTATGTGCGCGAACCTCGACGCGTTCGCTAGACGTACTTCCGTCGCCAGAGAAGTACGCCGCGAGGAACGTTCGGAGAATCGAGTCCGGTGCGGAGAGCACGCAGTCCGGGATTAGTTTCGTCTCCGCACGACTCCCGGCGTCAAGAACATCCGAGAACAGCGTCGTGACGAGGCGACTGGAAACAGTAATCTTCCATTCGTTCTCCTCGAACGCCTCAACGTCAAATACGTCGTCAAAGACGTCAATGATCTCGTCGCGTGGCACGTCGTCCGGCGTACAGATTGTCGTCTGGTAAAATGACCCAGCCTCCTGCCGGGTGAACCCTTCTGCAGCGTAGTATCCGAGCATCGTGCCGACCGTCTCGTCGACATCGAACTGACGCGAAATCGAAGCGCTGTCGCGACGGATTCCAAGTGTCACGTCGGTGGGAACGCGTTCGACGACAGTGTCGCAGTCGTACAGTTCGATCAGAACGCCGGCCGAGATGCTGTCGCGAGACACCCAGTTGTACACCGTCGACTGACTAACGTCGAGGAGTTCCGCAACAGGCTTCAGGTAGTTCTCGGCGTCTGTCGCATCATCGAGGAGTTGTTTGAGATTAGATTCGCCGAGCCCGCGGATCATCAGGTCGTCGTTCGAAACGGCGTCCGCGTCGAGGAATTCCGCGAGCAGGTCGAACGTCGCTGTTTCCCCGTCAACCGAGATCTGTTTCGGCGCAGGGAGCGCATCTTCCGTGGTTAATTCTCGGGCCGACACGCGCTCAATTCCATCGCCGGTCCACCGACGCATCGAGTGGTCGGGCGTCACCGTCAGCTCCTGTCCACTCTTTGTTTCGACGCGGACGAGGTGGTCAGGCGAAGGATGCTTCGAGAGTGCTTCAGCCCGTTGGAGCGTTTTTTCGCCATCCTCAGTTACGGACGGTACATACACATCGTCATCGAGTTTCTGGACAAGCGTCCCGAAGTCGTCCTCTTCAGCCGTTTCGGCGTCAAGTCGGTCCTCAACGAGTGTCTCGATGGGGTCGTAGTGCCACTTTCCGGCTTCGTCCTCGTACCAGATTTTCGTCTCCGGGTGGAAGCAGTTCCGCCGTTTCGCGGCGTGAAAGTACGGATGAGCGTATCCGACCGCGGCCGACGTGAAACCCACCACTCTCCCGACAGTCGCGGCGCTCGTGTGGGGGGCCATCCCGAAGACGAGCTCGCCGACGAGGTCGTCGCGCTCGTTCACCTCGTAGAAGCGGTCGAGCCCGTAGAACTGTTCGAGGAGGTCGTCGACGAAGTCGGCGGTCTTGAGCATGTGCTCGGCCGCGCCGTCCGAGAGGACGATGTCCTGGACGCGCAGTTCGACCACCTGGTCGTCGTGGCGCAGCGGCTCGCCGTCAATATCGGTCTCGTAGCCGAGCTCGCGGAAGTGGTCGGCGGTGACGTCGAGCTCCTCGGGCCGGACCGCGGTGACCGGGAGGTCGGTCATGTCGTACCGGACCGTTCCGTCCTTGAACGACGTGACGCCGTTCTTCGCGCGGAGGACGCCCTTCTCGATCGGCTCCGGCGTCTTGTTCCGCGAGGTGAGCCCCTGAACCCCCTTCAGGATCTCGAAGGCGGACTCGCGCTCGCCGACCGTCTCCAAGGCGGTGCGGTACGCGTCGTTGACGTCGACCACCTGATACCCCGCGGCCGTCACCTCCCACTCGCAGTTCGGGCACTCGACGCGGCCGGCCTCGTCGGGCTCGCAGACGGTGCCGCAGTCGTTACACTCGTAGTGCGGTTCGGTGTGCGTCTCGCAGTCGGGGCACAGCGCGGCGTAGGTGTGCTCGCCGCAGTCCGGGCAGACGCGGTCGGAGACCTCCAGTTCGTGTCGCCCCCGCCGGCCGGTGTCGTCCATCACGTTCGCGGCCTCGGCGACGTCGCGCTGGGGGCCGCCCGCCTCGTTGATCGGGAAGAGGGTGTGGACCGCCGGCGAGAGGTCGCGGCTCTCCGACTTCTCGGGGCGTCCCATCCGGTTACCGATGCGGGTGGGGGCCCGCTCGCGCACTTCGAAGGGGGCGACCTCGTTGACCGCGCGGATCGCGTTCTCGCCGTCGGCGTACTCCCGGGCCGCGGGGGAAAGGTCCGCGGGGTCCCACTCCTTCCGGAGGCCGCCGTCGATCCCGAGCGACCGCGCGAGCGGCCGCCACGTCGGGATCCGGAGGGCGTCCGGGGTCGCCGCGTGTTCGATCAGCAGCGACTCCAGCGTGTCTTGGACCTGATCCGTGCGCTCGATCGCGAGGACGCCCTCGACGACCTCGCCAGCCGCGATCGCGTCGGCGAGCGCCGCGAACGCGTCCACCGACACGTCGTGCCAGAGGTAGGTGTACTCCGGGTGGAGCGGGCAGTCGTGCTCGCGCGCCCACGAGAGCGCTCGGTCGACACCGGGGTGTTCGAGGTCGACGTGCGGGTCGTCGCGGAGCGCGCGGACGTCGGCGCCGGCCGCCTCGAACTCCTGGACCCACCACTCGGGGGCGTACGAGGCGGGCGCGAGCGGGTGGTTGTTCTCGACGAACTCCCCGTAGTTGACGAGGTACTCGCCCAGGTCGAGGACCTTCTCGACGCCGTTGCGGAGCTCCTTCGCCTCCTCGGGGTCGTCGATCCGGCGGACCTCGCCGTTCGCGAGCCGGACCGTGGGGCCCTCGATGGAGTCGACCGGGACGACACCGTGCGCCTTCCCCGGCCGCTCGGTCTTGATCTGCGTGCCGGCCGCGAGGAAGTCGTCGACGATGTGCATCGTGGCGGGGTGGACGCCGCCGGTCGCGAAGCCGTGGTTGCGCGCCCGGCCGTACCGGAGTCGGAAGCCGCCCGCCTCGCTCGGGTGGGTGAACACGGGCCGCCCCGCGATGAGGTCGCGGAGGAACTTCTGTGAGGGGTCGGCCCGCGGCGGTCCGGCCGCGTCGTCGGCCGCGCTCTCGTCTCCCTCGGTGTCCGCCGCGTCGTCGGCTTCGGCGTCGCCGTCACCGTCTCCCGTGCCGCTCTCGGTGTCCTCGTCGGCCGCGGCGCCCCCGTCGCCCGCCCCGTCTTTCCCGATCGTCCCGTCGATCAGGTCCTGGAGCCACGGCCAGTCGACCTCCTCGAGGTCACGGGTGTACCGCTGGATCTTCGGGGCCTTCAGCGCGATCCCCTCGGCGGCGACGAGGCACATCCCGCCGCGCGCGGAGTTGGTGTCGACGCGTTCGAGGTCGCGGAACCCCGAGACCTCCTCGTCGCTCGTCGCCTCCCCGTCGAGCATGACGGGGATGTGCTTGGCGATGAACTTCGACTCCTTGTCCTTCGGCGTGTACTGGAGCCCGGTGTCCTTGTCGTAGAGGGCGATCTCCTCGGCGTAGCGCTCGACCTCCACGTCGCGGGGCTTGTACTCGTCGACGTCGAGCAGCGACCGGGCGTAGTCGGCGACGAGCACGGACAGCGCCTGCGCCGTCCCGCCCGCCGAGCGGATCGGACCGGCGTAGTAGACGTTGACGAACTCCGTGCCGTCGTCGTTCTCCAACAGCTCGACGCGGTCGATCCCCTCGATCGGCGCGGCGACGACCCCCTCGGTGAGCAGCGCGACCGCGGTCCGGACCGCCCCCTCGATCTTCCCCTCGCGGGAGTCGTAGTCACCGACGTTGCCGTCGACGAAGTCAGTGACCAGCTCCAGAGCCGCCTCCTCGCGAGACATCTCGCCCTCCAGCTCGCGGACGCGCTCGGCGACGCCGTCGATGCCGAGGATGTTCTCGACGCGGTCGGCCATGTCGCGGGCGATCGGGATCTCGATCTCCGGCTCCGGGTCCCGGCCCTGCTCTTTGGCCGTCTCCGCGACATCCCACGCCTCGTCGAGCCGCTCTTCGATCCGCGCGAAGTAGCGCTCGTCGTCCGGTCTCATCGGGCCTCTGGGGTCCGGTGGCGCGGTCGACGGGTCACAGCCACAGGTCGAGGTCCGTCGCCTCGTCGTGCGAGCGCTCCAGCGGCTCGGCGAACGCGCGCAGGTGACACTCGCCGGCCCAGACCGTCGCCGAGTCGAGGTGCCCCGCGAGCGCCTGTCCGCTCGGCCGCGAGAGGACAGCGTGGGTGTGTGCGAACACGTCGCCCCCCAACAGCGAGACGTTGCCCACGCAGGCGGCCACCTCGAGCGGTTCGTCGAACGTCACCGAGCGATACTCGGTCTCATCGTGGTCGTAGAACCAGACGTCCGCGTCCTGGACCGCACCGAGCGCCGTGAACCAGCCAGCCTCGACGTCTTCCTCGCGGGCGAGCGACTCGATCTCCTCGCGCCAGTCGGCCCCCGTTTCGAACCGCGCGACGTACTCCGCCGTTGGTTCGACCTCGCGGTGGTACATAGCAACTCCCCACGGCGGCCGGGGAGAAAAAGGCTTCAGTCGGACCGAGGAGGACGGCGGACTCAATTCGATATAGCGTTATGTGATACATCTAGCGACGACAGCGAGAGTCAGAGAGACGACAATAAGGCCGAGAGAACGCGTCTACACCGTAGAAACGGTGGATCTACAGAGATAGGCGGTTCAGTAGCTGACGGCGTTGCGACTCGCGGAGCGGAAAGAGAGGAAAGGCGTGTTCGGCCGGGTTCAGAACGGCGCCTGGGGGCCTTCGTCGTCGCCGTCGTCGTCGGTCGTCTCCCCGGGGAAGGAGGGAGACATCCCGCCGCCGCTGCTGGTGCCGCCGAGGTCGCCGTCGGCGCCGGCCGACGCGCCGGTGTCGGCGTGGACCGTCTCGATCTCGGGGATCTCTTTGACCATCCGGGACTTGATCGCCTGGATCGTCATCGGGGAGATACCGCAGCCGGAACAGGCCCCGCCGAGCTGGACCGTCACCTCGCCCTTCTCGCGGTCGAGGTGGGCGATGGCGGCGCTGCCGCCGTGCATCTGGATCTGCGGGAAGTTGCGCCGCAGGAAGTTCGTGATCCGCTCGCGGAGTTCGTTGTCCGCGTCAGCCGTGTCCGTGCTCATGCTCGCGAGTTGGCGGGCACCGGGCTTATGCCTTTGGTTCGGCCGGATCCGCTCCCGTCGCGGGCCGCGTCGGACCCCTACTCCGGTCGGTCGACCCCAAGGGTCCGGTACAGTTCGGACTCGATCCGCTCGACGTACTCCTCGAGCGTCTCCTCGAACGTCTCGTCGTCGACCGCGACGGCGCCGCGGATGCGCTCGCGCGGGTTCTCCGGGAGCTCGACGCGGAACTCACCGTCCTCGTAGAACGGCTCCGACTCGTTGAGCACGGTCTGGTCGATGCCGTGGATCAGCTCCGAGTCGTACCGGTCGTTCATCTGGTTGAACGCGTTCTTGTACGCCCGCTGGAGCTCGTTGAAGTAGTGCGCGTACTTGTCCTCGAACTTCTCCGGGTCGAACTCGTCGGCCATGTCGCCAGCGAGGGCTCGGCGGGAAAAAAGCCGGTCGATCGCCCCCGAGACGCCGAAACGGGGGCCCCCTCGAACTCGCGGTTCGGGGAGAGATTCGAACGTGGCCGACAAGATAAATTATATGTCGCGATATAGAATTTGATCGGCGCCGGTCACCGGGTCCGAAGCGAGAGTCACGACTCGGCGGCCGACAGCGAGAGGCTCGAACGGCGGGCGACGACGGAGCGACGCACCACCGGCCCGCGTTCGGCGGGGGCAGAGTCAGAGAGAAAACCGGGAGCGCGGCGATCGGGTTACTCGAGATCGAAGCGGTCGAGCTTCATGATCTCGCTCCACGTCGCGGCGAAGTCCTCGACGAACTTCTCCTCGTCGCTGGCGTACACGTCCGCGATGGTCCGGAGTCGCGCGTTCGAGCCGAAGATGAGGTCGGCGCGCGTCGCCTCCCACGCGACCTCACCGGTGTCGCGGTCGCGGATCTCGTAGACGTCCTCGTCTTCGGTGACCGCGTCCCACTCGTACTCCATGTCGAGCAGATTCGCGAAGAAGTCGTTGGTGAGCGCGTCGGGCTCGTCGGTGAAGACCCCGCGGTCGGAATCGCCGTACGTCGCGCCGAGCGCGCGCAGACCGCCGGCCAGAACGGTCATCTCGCTGGCGGTCAGGTTCAGCAGGTCCGCCTTGTCGACCATGAGGTCCTCGACCGGCTCGTCGGCGTCGCCGAGGTAGTTACGGAAGCCGTCGGCCTCCGGCTCGAGCGCCTCGAAGGAGTCGACGTCGGTCTGCTCCGCCGTCGCGTCGACGCGGCCGGGCTCGAACGGCACCTCGACGTCGTAGCCCGCGTCGGCCGCGGCCCGCTCGACGGCCGCCGTCCCACCGAGCACGATGAGGTCGGCGAGCGAGACGCGGACGTCGTCGTCGCGCGACTCGTTGAACTCGGTCTGGGTCTTCTCGAGCGTCGAGAGGACGTCAGCGAGCGCCTCGGGCTCGTTGGCCTCCCAACTTCGCTGCGGTTCGAGGCGGATGCGGGCGCCGTTGGCGCCGCCGCGCTTGTCGCTGTCGCGGTAGGTGGACGCCGCCGCCCACGCGGTCTTGACGAGTTCGCCGGTCGACAGGCCGGACTCGAGGAGCGCGTCCGTGAGCTCGGCGACCTCCGCGTCGCCGACGGTCTCGTAGTCGGCCTCGGGCAGGGGGTCCTGCCAGATCATCGTCTCCTCCGGGACCTCGGTGCCGAGGAACCGCTCCGGCGGGCCCATGTCGCGGTGGATGAGCTTGTACCACGCCTTCGCGAACGTCTCCTGGAACTCTTCGGGGTCGTCGCGGAACTCCTCTAAGACGGCCCGGAAGTCGTCGTCGTGCTTCAGGGCGACGTCCGTCGTGAGCATCATCACGTCCTCCTTGTCGTCGGGGTCCGCGACGCCGGGCGCGGCGTCGTCGAGCTCGTCGTTCTCCGTTGTCCACTGCCACGCGCCGCCGGGACCCTTCTCCGGCTCCCAGTCGTAGGTGAGCAGGTTGTTGACGTAGCTCATGTCCCAGACGGTCGGGGTGGCGTTCCACGGCCCCTCGATGCCGCTGGTGATCGCGTCGGGGCCCATCCCCTCGCCGAACTCGTTGTCCCAGCCGAGTCCCTGAAGGTCGATGGGGGCGTCCTCGGGCTCCGGACCGAGGTTGTCGCCGTCGTCGGCGCCGTGGACCTTGCCGAAGGTGTGGCCGCCGGCGATGAGGGCGACGGTCTCCTTGTCGTTCATCGCCATGCGGCTGAACGACTGGCGGATGTTCTTCGCGGACCCTTCGAGGTCGGGCTCGCCGTTCGGCCCCTCGGGGTTCACGTAAATGAGGCCCATCACGGTGTTGCCGAGCGGCGCCTTGAGGTCGCCCTCCTCGTCGAAGCGCTCCTCGGAGGTCGTCTCGAACTCGCTCTCGGGGCCCCAGTCGACCGCGTCGTCGCCCCGGAAGTCGTCCTCGCGCCCGCCCGCGAAGCCGAACGTCTCGAAGCCCATCGACTCGAGCGCGACGTTGCCGGCGAGGACGATGAGGTCCGCCCACGAGAGCTTCTCGCCGTACTTCGTCTTCACTGGCTCCAGCAGCCGCCGGGCCTTGTCGAGGTTCACGTTGTCCGGCCAGCTGCTGATCGGGGGGAGGCGCTGGTGGCCGCCGGCGGCGCCGCCGCGGCCGTCGAGCGAGCGGTACGTGCCGGCGCTGTGCCACGCCATCCGGATGAACAGCGGCCCGTAGTGGCCGTAGTCGGCTGGCCACCACTCCTTCGAGTCGGTCATCACGTCTTCGAGGTCGGACTTGACCGCCTCGAGGTCGAGCTCCTCGAACGCCTCGGCGTAGTCGAACTCCTCGCCGTAGGGACCGATGTCGGCGGAGTTCTGATCGAGCAACTCCAGGTCCAACTGGTCCGGCCACCACTCTTGGGTGTTACTAGCCATCAAAAAATAGTGGCCCTTCTTTACGGATAATATTGTCTAATACGAGGAGACAATAATCGATATAACGGAGAGATTCTATCGAGAAACTGAAGTTCTGTTTTCCGATCTGCGAAGTCGGCGCCGTGGACCGCAGCGGCGCTCCGCGTGGCGTGCTCCGCCGGGAAGCGAGTGGCGACCCCGCTACGGATCGAGAAGTCGACAGTTCGATAATCATGTGTGAGAGTTCCACCCGAGGGAGGCGGGCGCGTCCGTTCGCCTCGCGGCCACTCCTGACTCCGCGCGGGAGCGTCGAGTCGCCGACGGCGCCGACCCGGGGTCTCGAAGACGGGCCGCTCAGCGGTTCAGCGTGTGGATCGCCTGCCCGCGAGCGTTCTCCGCGGCCTCCATCACCGCCTCCGCGAGCGTCGGGTGGGTGTGGACGGTGGCGGCCACGTCTTCGAGGGTCGCGCCCATCTCGACCGCGAGCGCGACCTCCGCGATCAGCTCCGACGCCTCGGGTCCGACGATCTGCCCGCCGAGGACGAATCCGGTCTCCTCGTCGGCGATGATCCGGGCGAACCCCTCGGTGTGGCCGGTCGTCATCGCCCGGCCGGAGGCGTTGAACGGCATCTCGCCGACGACGGGATCGAAGCCGGCGTCCTCGGCCTCGGCCTCGGTCATCCCGACCGTCCCGATCTCGGGGTCGGTGAACACCGCGGCGGGGACGGCCTGTCGGTCGAGCGCGGCGGGTTCACCGGCGATCACCTCGGCGGCGACGATCCCCTCGTTCGAGGCCGCGTGCGCGAGCATCGGGTCGCCCGCGACGTCGCCGACGGCGTGGATGTGCTCGACCGCCGTGCGCGTGCGATCGTCCGTCTCGATGAAGCCGCGGTCGTCCGTCTCGATACCGGCGTTCGCTACGTCGAGGCCGTCGGTGACGGGCTGACGGCCGACCGCGACGAGGATCTTGTCGACGCCGTACGTCGATTCCTCGCTGTCCTCCGTCTCGGTGTGGAGGAGGTACCCGCCGTCGGGCGCCTCCGACCACTCGCTCGCGCCCTCGCCGAAGTTGAACTCGACGCCGAGCTCCGCGGCGCGCTCCCGGACGATCCGCTTCACGTCGTCCTCGTAGGGGTCGAGGATGTCGTCGAGCATCTCGACGACCGTCACGTCGGCCCCGAGCTTGGCGTACGTCGTCGCCAGCTCCATCCCGATGTAGCCGCCGCCGACGATCCCGAGCCGGTCCGGGACGGTGTCGGCGTCGAGCGCGTCGGCGGAGCTCCAAACGTGGTCCTCGGCGAACTCGAAGCCCGGGATCTGGATCGGACGCGAGCCGGTCGCGACGACCGCGTGTTCGAACGAGAGCGTCTCGGAGCCCTGCCCGTCGCCGCCGTGCGCGACGCGGACGGTGTCCTCGCCGACGAACGAGGCGGTCCCCTCGATCAGGTTCACGCCGTTCGCCTTACAGAGCTTCTCGACGCCGCCGGTGAGCCGGTCGACGACGCCGTCTTTCCACTCGATCATCTTCCCCATGTCGACGGCGGGGTCCGCGTGGACGCCCATGAACTCCGCGTTGCCGGCCTCGTGGGCGAGCCCGCTCCCCGTGATCAGCGCCTTCGAGGGGATACAGCCGCGGTTGAGACAGGCGCCGCCGTAGGCGTCCTTCTCGACGAGGGTCGTGTCGAGCCCCTCCTGTGCGGCGCGGATGGCGGCGACGTAGCCGCCCGGCCCCGCGCCGATGACCAGTACCTCCGTTCCCGTGGTGACATCTCCGACGACCATTATTCGTTGAGTAACAGCAGGGGGTTTTCCAGGTGTTCCATGACGGTGTTCGCGAACTCGGCCGCGACCGCGCCGTCGACGACGCGGTGGTCGATCGATAAGGACAACGGGAGCGTCGGCGCCGGGACGACCGTCGAGTCGTCCGAGTCGTCGAGGAACTCGGACTCGACGTCCGCGTGGTCGCGGACGACAGGGCGCTCCTCGATGGCCCCGAGCCCGAGGATCGCCGTCTCGGGGTAGTTGATGATCGGCGTGGCGTACTCGCCGCCGATCGCGCCGAAGTTGGTGATAGAGAAGGTCCCGCCCTGCATCTCCGCGGGCTTGAGCTTCCGCTCTCGGGCGCGCGAGGCGAGGTCGTTCACCGCGTCGGCCAGCTCGAAGAGCCCCTTCTCGTCGACGTTCTCGACGACGGGAACCATGAGACCCGCGTCGGTCGCGACCGCGATGCCGAGGTTGTACTCGCTTTTCAACACGATCTCCTCGTCGTCCTCCCGGAGCTCGCTGTTGAGGTACGGGTACTCCTTCAGCCCGGCGACGATGGCCTTCATCACGAACGGCATGTAGGTGAGCTTCACCCCCTCGGCCTCGGCCTTCGGCTTCAGCTCCTCGCGGGCCTCCACGAGCGCGTCGACCTCGGCGGTGTCGTGGTGGGTGACGTGCGGCGCCGTGAACTTCGAGCGCTCCATCTGCTTGCCGATGGTGCGCCTGACGCCGCGGTACGGGACGGTCTCGTCGCCCGACGCGGGAGCGCTCGTCTCGGACGCGTCGCCGGCGGTCACGGCGGGCTCCGTGCGCGGGCCCGTCTCGACCGGTTCCGGCTCGGGCGTCGACGCGGGCGACTCCAGCGCGTCAGCGTACGCGTTCACGGCCTCGGCCGTGACGAACGCCTCGCCGTCCCGGGTCTGGTCGGTCGGCACGTCGTCGATGTCCACGTCGCGGTCGCGCGCGGCCTTCCGCGTGGCGGGCGTCGCGAGCGTCGTCTCCCGGCCCGCGGGGTCGGGCCCGCCGGCGGGCGTCGCCGGGGCGTCGGCGGAGCCGTCGTCGGCGCCACGCTTGCTGACCGCGGACTTCCGCCCGTCGGGGCCGGTATCGGTCGGCGTCGGCGCGGGACGGGGTTCGGGGCCGTCGTCCGGGGCGCCCGCGTCGGCGGCCCCGGCGTCGCCCTCGGCGTGGGCGCGCACGTCGGCCTCGGTGACGCGGCCGCCGGGGCCGCTCCCGTCGACGGCCGCGACGTCGACGCCGAGCTCGCGGGCGAGCCGGCGGGCCGACGGCGGCGCGAAGGTGCGTCCGGCGGGCGTGTCGGGCTCGGCGTCGGCCGCCTCGGTGGTCGGCTCCGACGCCGACTCGTCGGGCGAGTCGGGCTCCGGCTCCGGTTCGGCCTCCGCGTCGTCGCCGGCGGCCGCCTCGCCATCCTCGTCGACGCGGAACGAGATGATCACGTCGCCGACGGGGACCATCTCCCCCTCCTCGGCGAACAGCTCCTCGACGACGCCGTCGTAGCTCGACGGCACCTCGACGAGCGCCTTGTCGGTCTCGACCTCGGCGACGGGCTGGTCCTCCTCGACGCGGTCGCCGGGCGCGACCAGCCAGCTGACGAGTTCGCCCTCTGCGACGCCCTCGCCGACGTCGGGCAGTTTGAACTCCTCGACCGTCATTCGTCGCCCCCCTCGGCGGTCGGGCGTCTCCCCTCTGCCGTCGTGCGCCGGTCCTCGGCGTTCATGGGTGTACCTCTGCCGGACATCTTAAAATTCGACCGCCTCCAAGATTCCGTCCTCGATGCGGGCGGCGGACGGGAGGTAGTAGTCCTCCAGCGCGTACAGCGGGTACGGCACGTCGAAGCCGGTGACGCGGCCGATCGGCGCCTCCTGGTACAGCAGCGCCTCCTCCTGAAGGATCGCCGTGATCTCGCCCGCGAGCCCGCCGGTCTTGGGGGCCTCGTGAACGACGACCGCGCGACCGGTCTTCTCGAACGCCTCGACGACCGCCTCGCGGTCGAGCGGGGAAATCGTGCGGAGGTCGACGACCTCGCACTCGATCCCCTCCTCCCCGAGCGTCTCGGCGGCCTCCAGCGTGGGGCGAGTCATCGCGCCGTAGGTGAAGACGGCCACGTCGTCGCCCTCGCGGCGCGTGGCCGCCTCGCCGATGGGGACCGTGTACGGCTCCTCGGGGACCTCCTCGCGGAACGCCCGGTAGATCAGCTTCGGTTCGAGGAATATCACCGGGTCGGGGTCGCGGATCGACGCCGCGAGCAGCCCCTTCGCCTCGTACGGCGTGGAGGGGATGACGACCTTCAGCCCGGCCTCGTGGGCGTAGAACGCCTCCTTCGACTCGGAGTGGTGTTCGGGCGCGCGGATCCCGCCGCCGTAGGGGGCACGTAGCGTCATGGGGAGCGTGAACCGCCCGCGGCTGCGGGTCCGGAACCGCGCCATGTGCGAGACGATCTGGTCGAAGCCGGGGTACATGAACCCGGAGAACTGGATCTCCGGGACCGGTCGCATCCCCATGGCGGCCATCCCGACCGCGGTGCCGACGATGCCCGACTCGGCCAGCGGCGTGTCGATCACCCGGTCGCCGCCGAACTCGTCGAACAGGCCCTCGGTCGCGCGGAAGACGCCGCCGTTCTTCCCGACGTCTTGCCCCATCACGACGACGTCGTCGTCCTCGCGCAGTTCGGTGTGTAGTCCGTCTCGTATCGCCTGTACCAGCGTGAGGTTCTGTGTCTCGGTCATTTACTCCTCCAGGAACGCCGCGTCGCCGCGCTCGTCGCGCAGGGCGGCGAACTCCTCGTACTGCCGCTCCAGCTCGGGCGGAAGCTCCGCGTACGCGTGTTCGAACAGCTCGCGCGGGTCGGGGCGCGCCATCGATTCAGCCTCGTCTATCGCGTCCGCGACCCGGGCCTCGACCGTCGACTCGATCTCCGCGACGCGCTCGTCGTCGAGGACCCCTTCGTCCCGGAGGTACGACTCCAGCCGGTCGATGGGGTCCTTCCGCTTCCAGCGCTCGACCTCGTCGTCGTCGCGGTAGACGGTCGGGTCGTCGGCGGTCGTGTGCGCGCCGAACCGGTACTGGACCGCCTCGATCAGCGTCGGCCGCGGCCGGTCGGTCTCGGGGTCGCGCGCCTTCTCTAAGGCCGCTTCCGTGACGCTGTACACCGCCAGCGGGTCCATGCCGTCGACCTGAACGCCGTCGATCCCGTACGCCTCCGCCTTCTGCGCCAGGGTCGCGCTCCGGGTCTGGCGCTCTCGCGGAACGGAGATCGCCCACTGGTTGTTGTTACAGAAGAAGACGGTCGGCGTGTCGAACACGCCGGCGAAGTTGATTCCCTCGTGGAAGTCGCCCTCGCTCGTCGCGCCGTCGCCGAAGTAGCAGACGAACGCGTCGTCCTCGCCGCGGAGCTTCGAGGCCCACGCGGCGCCCGTCGCGTGGGGGATCTGCGACGCGATGGGGACGGCGACCGGGAAGACGTTGACGTCCGTCGGCGCGTTGTTGCCGTCCTCGTGACCCATCCAGTAGAGCAGGGTCTGTTTCAGCGGGAGCCCATGGACGAGGGCGGCGCCGTGTTCGCGGTACGACGGGACCATCCAGTCGTCGTCGTCGAGCGCGAACGCCGAGCCGATCTGGGCCCCCTCCTGGCCGGAGAGCGGGGGGTACGTCCCCATCCGCCCCTGTCGCTGGAGGCTCACCGCGCGGCCGTCGAAGTGACGCGCCAGCCGCATGTGCCTGTACATGTCGACGAGCGATTCGTCGTCGAGGTCCGGCACGTCGCCGACGACCTCGCCGTCCTCGTCGAGGACGCGAACCGTATCGTCGTACGCCCTATCGAACACGTTCACGGTCGAACCCACCTTCGCATGTAGGATCCCTTCACCGCCCGGGTAATATCGTTTTCGTAAATAATTTAGTATACTCAGAAATAGCGGCGTCGCTCTGAGAGACCGTCCATCAGACGGGTCGAGAATCGGACGTTTCTGAACAAACTCGGAGCATCACGGCAATATTTTCGCCAACATGGGCGGTTCAGCGGTTAGTAACGGACGAACAGGAAGGTTTTCGTCCGCGCGTCCGACCGTCATCGAAGTGCGGTCCGAACGTCGCGGACGGTCGGAGCGGACGGCGCCGTAGCTCAACGGTGGACGGGTCTCTCCCGGATCGACGGAGCGGTGGAAATGGAAGGAATCGGCGGCTACCCGAGGCGGAAAGCGGGTTCGTCCGGCTCGCCGTCGAGGTCTTCGAGCTGGATCACGTCGTCGTCCTCGTCCTCGAGCTGCTCCCGGAGGTGATTGACGTACCGCTTGTGCTCTTCGAGCTGCTCCCGGAGGTGTTCGGCCTCGAGTTCCAGCCGCTCGTGCTCCCGGACGAAGCTCTTCGGAACCTCGACTTTCGGGGGAAACGGCTCGCCGTCGTCGCCCGCGTCGGCCAGTTCCGACTCCGGGACGACCCGGACCTGGCCGTCGTGGGCAACGAGCGCGTCCACGTAGTCTCGGAACACCGCCGACAGCGAGATGTCCCGCTCCTCGGCGATGTCGCGAAGGGCCTCGAACGCGTCCTCGTTGACGCGGAACGAGATGGTCTTGTTCTTGTTGCCCATCGCCCGAAACGTGGGCGCGCGGATCACTTAATGGTTTGTCAGACAGTCGCAAGAAACGGCGAAAAGTGAGTCGTTACGGGGTGACGCGCCCGATCGGTTCGTCGGGGCGGTCGGCCGTCGCCGGTCAGGGCTCGGGCGTCCCGGCCGGGTCCGGTTCGTCGGGGCGGTCGGCCGTCGCCGGTCAGGGCTCGGGCGTCCCGGCCGGGTCCGGTTCGTCGGGGCGGTCGGCCGTCGCCGGTCAGGGCTCGGGCGTCCCGGCCGGGTCCGGCTCGTCGCCGGCGTCGCCGGCGAGCTCGTCGCCGCTCTCGTCGAGGTCCTCTAACGCCGACAGCGCGGCGGCCTTGTACGTCTCGGGGTCGAGGTCGTACTCCTCGCGGGCCATTCGCGCGTACTCGTTGCCCTCGTCGTCGAACGCGGCGACGCGCTCGACGGTACGGCGGGCGGTCTCCGCGACCCAGCGGTCGCGGGTGGCGGCGTCGACCTCGGTGATCGACTCGGGGCGGACGGACACTCGGACCGTGCCGTCGTCGGTCTCGTAGGTCCGGGGTTTCCCCACGACTGCGACGTAGGCCGGGGGCTCCAGGTCCCGGAGTTTGGAAGCGGCCTCGGGCTGGTACTGGCCGGCGTACACGAAGAACGTGCCCGTCGGGTCGACGATGCGACCACGCCAGTACTCGCTGTCCTCGCCGACGTCCTCCTTCTCGGTGAGGGTGCCGACGAAGAACACGCGGTTCGAGGACTCGCCCGTCGGCAGCAGCGCGTAGACGGGGGCCCGCTCGTCGTCGGACTCGGTGAACGTGTAGCCGGCGTCGTTGAACTCGCTCGCGAACACGCGCCGGGCGACCTCTCGGGTGGGGGCTGACTGGCTCATTTCAAATCGACCTCGCTTCGATCAGCGCGCTTTCAACGTCGACGGTGCCGGGGTCCTCCATCTCGTCGACCAGGACGTACCGCCCGAAGGTCGGGCCGGTGACGCGGTAGTAGCGCCCGAGCACGTCCTCGCCCATCTCCTCGGCGACGACGGTAGTGTCGAGCGCGTCCATCGCCATGTCCTTGGCCTCCTCGAGGGTCATGCCGGTGAGATCCTCGGTGGCCTCGCGGTCGAAGATGACCTCGGTGACGGTCTCGCCGTCGTCGAGGACGCCCTTGATCCGCAGGTCGAACTCGCCCTCGACCTGGCCGTGCTCGGAGCAGCGCCCGTTCTGGAGGACGCGCGTACAGTCCTCCTCGGGGCAGCGCTTGATCAGCCCGGAGCCGGACTGGATGTCGACCAGCGCGCCCTCGACGGTGTCGGCGTTGTCGCCGACCTCGATCGCTTCGTCGATCTCGGTGATACCGGTCGTCCGGTTGAGCTTCACCGAGTAGCTCCCCTCGTACTCGTCGGTGACGACGTTCGAGAGCTCGTACGCCTGTCCCTCCGTCAGCTCGGGGAGGTCGGAGGTCTCGAAGGCGACGAACTTGATCGTGCCCGACTCGTCGCCGAGGAGCCCGACCTGCGAGATGGAGTCGCTGCGGGGCTCCCACAGGTCGACCAGCTCGACGCGCAGGTCCACCCACTGCTCGTCCTCGTCGATGTCGTTGACGAGGACCTCCTCGCTGCCGCCGCGGCCGAGCTCGTCGCGCTCCATCCCGGCGTCTTCGAGGTAGCTGTTGGTGACGCTCCGGCTCGCCTCGTCGAGCGGCACGCGGTACTCGTCGACCAGCGTCGTCAGGCGCTCCTCGACGTCGTCGGGGTCGACGTCCGTGTGGTCCGAGAACTGTTCCGCTATCGCTTCCGCTTCCTGTCGCAGTTCGCTCATGGGGTGTCTCCGCCTCCGGTCTTGTTTCACTGGGAGGCGTACGGCCGTTGGTTCCTCACCGTATTAAAACGCCCGTGACCGCGGTGAAAGTGAACGTATCCGTCGAGAGCGCGCTTCTCTCCGGAGTTCTCCGGATCGGCGCCGGACTGACCGCGGATCAGATGCTCGGAAGACACCGGTGCGGCGGCGGCCGCGTCAGACGCGCGTCAGCCGTGCGCGGGCGCCGTTTCGAGTGGAACCGTCCCACGGTTTGCGGTAGCACGGAGGGGGACGAGCCGAACGGAGGAACGGGTGTTCGGGACCCTCACTCGTCGGCGTCGGGGAACGGCACCTCGATCAGGTCGCCGTCGTCGGGGAGCAGGCACTCGCCGTCGAACGCCTCGCGGGCGTCGCGGTGGATCGGGCGCGGGTCGGCGGCGTAGCGCGAGGAGATGTGGACCAAGGCGAGCCGCTTCGCGTCCGCGCGGTCGGCGATCGACCCCGCCTCGCCGCCGGTCGAGTGAGCCGTGTCGCGGGCGCGGTCGGCCATGTCGTCGGCGAAGGTGGCGTCGTGGATGAGCAGGTCGGCGTCCGCGGCCGCTTCGACCGTCGACTCGCGCGGGCGCGTGTCCGCGGTGTAGACAAGCTTCCGGCCCGGACGCGGCGGGCCGACGACCTGCTCCGGCTCAACGACCGTGCCGTCCTCGGCCTCGACCGGCTCGCCCTCGTGGAGGCGGCCGAACTTCGGCCCGACGGGGACGCCGAGCTCCTCCGCCTTCGGGCGGTCGAACCGGCCGGGGCGGTCGTCCTCCGCTAGGACGTACCCCTGCGAGACGGTGCGGTGTTCCGTCTCGAACGCGCGGATCTCGTACTCGTCGGTCTCGTGGGCGACCTCGCCGGGAGCGACCGGCTCGATCCGGATCGGGAAGGCGGGGTCGTGGCCGGCCGCGTGGACCAGGTCGTGGAGGTGCCCGCCGGTCCCCGGCGGGCAGTGGATCGCCAGCGGGTCGGTGCGGTCGTTGAATCCGAGCGTCTGGACGAGGCCGGGGATGCCGAGGACGTGGTCGCCGTGGAGGTGCGAGACGAACACGCGGTCGACGGCGAACCCGGTGCCGCTGCGCATCATCTCGCGCTGCGTGCCCTCGCCGCAGTCGAAGAGGAAGCGGTCGCCCTCGCGGTTGACGAAGACGGCGCTGGCCGCGCGCTCGACGGTGGGAACGGCGCCGCCCGTCCCGAGGAACGTGACGCGAAGAGACATGGCGACTCATCGGGTCGGCGGTTGTAAACCGGTGTCGATGCGGGGGAGGAGGGCGCCGGATCGGGCGGGCGGCCGATCGGTCGACACCCACATGAGTCCGGCCGCCCGAGAGCGACCATGCGAGAGCCGATCGCCGCCTTGGTCAGACAGGAGGGGTGGCGCGCGGAGGGCGCGGCCGCCCGCGTCCACTACGAGGGGGGCCGGGACCGGTACGCGGTGGAGTTTTACGCCGAGACGGGCCACGTCCTCTACTGGTCCGTCCCGACCGACGAAGACGAGGAGGGAACGGCGACGCCGGTCCCGCGGGACGGGGTGCCGGACCCGCTCCGGCGACGTGTGCGCGACGACCTCGACGAGGCCGGGATCGACACCGCCGTCGAGCGGCGCGAGCTCTGAGCCCGGCGCGCGGTCGGCGTGACCGAGGTCGCCGCGGGCGCCGGACTGACCGTCGGGTCGACCGCTGCGCCGACGCCGGTGACCGCGGTGGTTCCGGGAGAGATCACCCGATCGAACGGGTGTTACCGGCGTTTTCTGCCGACGTATTTCGGTTCGAAGGAAACCTATTTGCCCGCCTACCTGATACAAAGTCGTGATGAGTGGCGTCGAATGGGAGGACGACGATCCCTTCGAGGAGCAGCGGGACAAGATAGAGAATCCGATGAAGCGGCTGTTCGTCGAGTACGGCCGCGACTACGTCCCGCAGGTGACCGTTGGGGTGTTCGCGAGCGTCTTCGCGCGGCTGCTCGACCTGCTCCCGCCGCTGATGCTCGGGATCGCCATCGACGCCGTGTTCTACGAGGACGCCCTGTTCAGCGAGCAGATCCCGCTCGTCGTCCTCCCCGACGCGTGGCTGCCGACGGGACAGACCGCGCAGTTCTGGTTCACCATCGCCGTCATCGGGGGCGCGTTCGGGATCGGGGCCGGGTTCCACTGGATCCGGAACTGGGGGTTCAACGCCTTCGCCCAGAACATCCAGCACGACGTCCGGACGGACACCTACGACAAGATGCAGCGGCTCAACATGGAGTTCTTCTCCGACAAGCAGACCGGGGAGATGATGTCGATCCTCTCGAACGACGTGAACCGGCTCGAACGGTTCCTCAACGACGGGATGAACTCCCTGTTCCGCCTGTCGGTGATGGTCGTCGGCATCGGCGTCCTCCTCTTCTGGATCAACTGGCAGCTCGCCTTAGTCGCGCTGCTGCCGGTGCCGATCATCGGCGGGTTCACCTACCTGTTCATCAGGATCATCCAGCCGAAGTACGCCGAGGTCCGCTCGTCGGTCGGGAAGATGAACTCCCGGCTGGAGAACAACCTCGGCGGCATCCAGGTGATTAAGTCGTCGAACACGGAGCCGTACGAGTCCGACCGCGTCGACGACGTGTCGATGGACTACTTCGACGCCAACTGGGACGCGATCACGACCCGGATCAAGTTCTTCCCGGGGCTCCGCGTGCTCGCCGGAGTCGGCTTCGTGGTGACGTTCATCATCGGCGGCCTCTGGGTGTTCCAGGAGACGCCGCCGGGACCGTTCACCGGCGAGCTCTCGGTGGGGATGTTCGTCGTCTTCATCCTCTACACCCAGCGGTTCATCTGGCCGATGGCGCAGTTCGGGCAGATCATCAACATGTACCAGCGCGCCCGTGCCTCCTCCGCGCGGATCTTCGGGCTGATGGACGAGCCGTCGCGGCTCGCCGAGGACCCGGGCGCGGAGGACCTGACGGTCGGCGACGGCGACGTGGTGTACGACGACGTCTCCTTCGGCTACGACGACGAGACGATCGTCGAGGACGTCGACTTCGCCGTCGAGGGCGGCGAGACGCTCGCGCTGGTCGGCCCGACCGGCGCGGGGAAGTCGACCGTGCTCAAGCTGCTCCTCCGGATGTACGACGCCGACGAGGGGTCGATCGAGATCGACGGACAGGACGTCCGCGACGTGACGCTCAAGTCGCTCCGTCGCTCGATCGGCTACGTCGGGCAGTCCTCGTACCTGTTCTACGGGACGGTCCGCGAGAACATCACCTACGGTACCTTCGACGCCACCGACGAGGAGGTCCGCGAGGCCGCCGAGGCCGCCGAGGCGCACGAGTTCATCCAGAACCTCCCCGACGGCTACGACACCATGGTCGGCGAGCGCGGCGTGAAGCTCTCCGGCGGGCAGCGCCAGCGCGTCACCATCGCGCGGGCGGTGCTCAAGGACCCGGACGTCCTCGTCCTCGACGAGGCGACCTCCGACGTCGATACGGAGACGGAGATGCTGATCCAGCGCTCGCTCGACCGGCTGACGGCCGATCGGACGACGTTCGCGATTGCCCACCGGCTCTCGACGATCAAGGACGCAGACACGATCCTCGTGTTGGAGGGCGGGCAGATCGCCGAGCGGGGGACGCACGACGAGCTGCTCGACAACGACGGGCTGTACGCGCACCTCTGGGGCGTTCAGGCGGGGGAGATCGACGAGCTCCCGCAGGAGTTCATCGACCGCGCGCAGGAGCGCACGGCGCGGATAGTCGAAGAGGCCGATACCGACGACGACTGATCGGGGCCGCGCGCCGAGCGGAACGGGGCGGGGCTCGACCGAAGAGTCACCGCGGAAGCCGCGTCCACTCGTCGGCGGCCGCCTCCGGGGGCGCGTCGGCGTGCCCGAGCGCATCGAGAACGGCCTCGCGGACCTCCGACGGATCCCGAAACTGCGTCTCCTCGCGCCCTTCGAGCAGCCCGTCGAGCCGCGCCGTCCTCGTCGGCATCTCCAACGTCGCGGCGCCGTACTGCTCTATCAACTCCGCCGCGGTCACCGGATAGCGGTGTTCGCGGAGCGCCCGCTTCAGCGGGCCGAACGTCACGGCCGGAGCCGAGTCGTGTGCCCCCGTATCGTGATCCGCGTTGTCACCGCTCATGGAGCCGCGATCCGCGGGAAGCGTCATAATACCCCGGGAGCGGCCGCGGGGCGAGCGCCCATGTCTCGCGAGCGGTCGACCGCCCCTGCGCCGCGGCGACCACCAGACGCCGACGGTGACCACTCGGCATCGGCGATGACCGCCGGCTATACGACGCCGGCCACCGAGGCGTCGGTATGCGCCTCAGCGAGGTCACGTGGACCGACGTTCGCGACGCCGACGTCGACGTCGCGTTCCTCCCGGTCGGCAGCACGGAACAGCACGGGCCGCACGCCCCGCTCGGCACCGACGCGCTGAACGCCGTCGCGGTCGCAGAGGCGAGCGCGGACGCCTACGAGGAGACGGGAACGGACGACGAGGGGTCGGGCGGCGAGCCGGGAGCGGACCGCGGGGAGGTCGCGGTCGCGCCGCCGATCCCGGTCGGCGTCGCGGAGGAGCACCGCGCCTTCGACGGGACGATGTGGGTTTCCCCGGAGACGTTCCGGGCGTACGTCCGGGAGTCCGCGGAGTCGCTGGTCTCACACGGGGTCGACCGCGTCGTGTTCGTCAACGGGCACGGGGGGAACGTCGAGGCGCTGGCGGAGGTCGCCCGCCGCTTCTCGCGCGACGACGCCCACGCGGGGTACGGGGTGGCGTTCACGTGGTTCGAGTCGGTCGGCGACCACGCGAGCGACATGGGTCACGCTGGCCCGCTGGAGACGGCGCTGCTGCGCGCGACGAATCCGGACTTGGTCCGCGAGGAGCGGGTCGACGATGCGAGCGCGGGCGCCGCCGACCGGTGGGGCGAGTGGGTGTCTGGGGTGAACCTCGCGCACGACTCTGCCGAGTTCACCGACAACGGCGTCGTCGGCGACCCGCGGGAGGGCGACGCCGAGCGGGGCGCGGTCCTGCTCGACCGCGCGAGCGCGGCGCTCGCGGCGCTGGCGGAAGCGGTCGCTGACCGGAAGTCGACGTAGGGCGCGGCCGGAGCGGAGGGTTACTCCTCGTCCGCCGCGTCCTGAAGCGCCCCGCGGATCGCGGGGACGGTGCCGGTGAGGGAGGCGACCTCGTCGGCGGCGCTCTCGATGTCGCCGACGAGCGATTCGAGCTCCTCGATCTCCGCTTTCAGGTCGGCGGCGTCCTCGAAGGCGTCGGCGCGCTCGCCGAGGACGTACGCCTTCTTCGCCGAGCGGACGCTGTCGACGGCGTCGCCGGCGTCGAGCGCGGATTTCAGTCCGTTGAGCGCGCCGAGGACGTTGTCCGCGTCCGTCTCCCACACCGCGTCCGGGTCCGGGAGTTCCTCGCGCGCCGCGGCGAGGTGATCTTCGACCTCCGCGCGGGTCTCCGCGGCCGCCTCGCCGAACAAGTCGTCGTCATCGAACGTGGACTGGCCCATACCGGACCCGTCTCGCCCGCGCCTTTTAAAAACGCGCCCGAAAGCGGAAGTGAAACCGACGGAGAGGACGGGTCGGGTGCCGGATCGGGCGGGTCTCGCGTTCAGTTTCGGTCGGCCGGCGGGCTCAGATGCGAACGAGCAGCTCGACGGCGATCAGCGTCACGAGGAGGGCGAGAAGGCCAGCGAGGACCGCGAGCGTCCGGAGCTGATCGAGCACCGCGTCCGTCCCGGGCGTCGCCGCGAGGAGGGCGGGACGGTCGCGGAGACCGGACTCGCCGTCCGGGTCCGAGTCGGCGCTCGGGGAGCCGCCGGCGGGCGGGCCGGCGTCGGTCCGCGAGTTCGGGTCCGGCACGGGCGGGGATTCGATCCGAATACTCGTTAAACCGACTATGAGGCCACAATACCGGTATTGAGCGTTACGGAGATCGGTCTCGGTTCCACGACGCCTCCTCGAAGTCGACGATCCGCTCGCGGCGGTCGAGCGCGTCGATCCGGGCGAGTTCCTCGTCCGTCAGGTCGATCTCGCGGGCCGCCCAGTTGTCCTCGACGTGGCCGAAGTCGGCCGCCTTCGGGATCGGCGCGACGCGCTCCTTCGAGAGCAGCCATGCGAGGCTCACCTGGGCCGGGGTCGCGTCGTGGGCCGCGGCTATCTCTCGGAGGGCGTCGACCTCGGCGACGCGGTTGCGCGCGATCGGCGAGTAGGCGACGAGCCAGTGGTCGTGTTCGACGGCGTACTCGCGGAGCCGCTCCTGTTGAAGCAGGGGGTGACACTCCACCTGGTGGGCGAACACGTCGTGGTCGAGGCGGTCGAGCGCCTCGTCGAGTTCGTCGGGCTCGAAGTTCGAGAGCCCGATCCGATCTATCACCCCGTCGTCGACGAGGTCGTCGAGCGCGGGCAGCGTCTCCGCGGGCTCGTAGGTGTTGATCGGCCAGTGGACGTACAGCAGGTCGATCGAGTCGACACCGAGCCGGTCGCGGCTGGCGCGGGCGGTCTCGACCGCGTCGTCGTACGAGAGGTTGTCCGTCGAGAGCTTCGTCGCGACGAACGGGTCCTCGCGGTCGCGGTCGCTCCGGTCGATCCCGTCGCCGACCGAGGCCTCGTTGTCGTACCCCTGGGCGGTGTCGACGTGGCGGTAGCCGGTCTCGATCGCGTGGGCGACGCCGGCCGCGCACTCCTCGCCGGCGGCCAGCTTGTACGTCCCGTATCCGAGTCTGTCGAAGGCGGTCGCCATGCGCGTCCGTGCGGGCGGCGACGCCCTCAACGTACCGGTCCCGGCGGATCGGGGTGTCAGGCCCGGCGGCCTCGCGCACGTGCTCGCTTTCCGCTCGCCGAGCCGCCGGTACCGCCCGAGTCGACCGCGAGCAGAGTATCACTGGTAATATTCGGGGAGGAGTTATTATGACGATAGGATCTCTGCCGTTCGGTATACATGCAAGAGGGATCGGCCTCGGGCGTCCGATCGAGCTACGGTGCGAAGCTCGCTCTGTCGCTGATCGGGGTCATGGCGGTCTCAGTTTCGTACGGAGTCATCGTCTATCTACGCGCGGAGGGGACCGGCGCCGCGGGCGCCGAAGTGCGCTCCGGACTGATCGGGATGACGCTGTTGACGGTGATCGGGCTCGCGCTCATCGGCGTCACCGTCGGCTCGAACACGGTCATCTCCCTGCGGCAACTGACTGACAAGGCCGAGCGGATGGCCGAGGGAGAGCTCGACGTGCGGCTCGACACCGGGCGAACCGACGAGATCGGGCGGCTGTTCCACGCGTTCGACGAGATGCGCGGTTCGCTGCGCTCGGAGATCTCCGACGCCGAAGCGGCCCGCGAGGAGGCGGAACGAGCGCGACGGGAGGCCGACACGCGCGCCGAGACGGTCGAACACAAGGCGACCGAGTACGAGTCCGCCATGCGCGCGCTCGCCGACGGCGACCTGACGCGCCGGGTCGACCCCGAGAGCGACAACGAGGCGATGGCGCGGGTGGGCGCCGCGTTCAACGAGATGGCCGACGAGCTGGAGGGGACGGTCGCGTCCGTCGCGACCGTCGCCGAGGACACCGCCGACGTGGCCGGGACCGTCGACGACCGCACGGAGGACCTGCGGGCGACGACAGGGACCGTGAGCGAGGCGGTCGAGGAGATCGCCGAGGGCGCGCGCACCCAGCGCGACGACCTGCGGGCGGCGACCGACGAGGCCGAGAACCTCGCGTCCTCGGCCGAGGAGGTCGCCTCCACCGTCACCGACGTGGCGGAGACCGCGGAACACGCGGCGGAGGTCGGCGACGAGGGTCGCGAGGCCGCCGAGGAGGCGCTCGCGGAGATGGACGCGGTCGAGGAGACGACCGCGGAGACGACCGCGGAGGTCGAGGCGCTCGCCGCGGAGGTCGAGGAGATCGGCGAGGTGGTCGACACCATCTCGGAGATCGCCGAGCAGACGAACCTGCTCGCGCTGAACGCCTCCATCGAGGCGGCCCGCTCCGGGGCCGACGGCGCCGGCTTCGCGGTCGTCGCCGAGGAGGTGAAGGCGCTGGCCGAGGAGACCCAGGAGTCGGCGAGCGAGATCGAGGCCCGGATCCGCTCCGTCCAGGAGCGCGCGGAGACGGGCGCCGACGCGATGGCGCGCACGGAACAGCGGATCTCGGCCGGCGTCGACACGGTCGAGACCTCGATCGACGCCCTCGAACGCCTCGCGGAGGCCTCCGAGCGCACCGACGCGAGCATGACCGAGATCACCCGGACGACGGAGACGCAGGCCGACTCCGTCGACGCGGTGGTCGGCCACGTCGAGGATGTCTCCGCGATCAGCGCGCAGACGGCCAGCGCGGCCGGCGACGTCACCGGTGCGGTCGACGAGCAGGAGCGGACTCTCGGGGCGGTCGAGACCGCGGCCGGGTCGCTCTCCGACCGGGCGCTCGCGCTGCGCGACGCGGTCGACGACTTCGAGTTCGTGGCCGGCGACGGTCTCGGCGCCGCGGGCGACGGGACGGGCCGCGGCGCGGCGGCCGACGGCGCCACCGCCGTCCCCGACGGGGGAGGCGACGGCGACGGGAGCGAGTTTGACTTCTCGCGCGGCGGGGGCGACGACGCGCCCGCCGGGGAGGGGGTGAACTGAGATGCTCGTCGACACCACCGTCTGGGCGTGGATCGGCGCGCTCGCGATGGGCGCCGGAACGGTTCCCCCGCTGTGGGCGTGGCTCTCCGGATCGTCGGCGACCGACGAGTCGCACGGCGTCTACTACGGGACCCTCGCCGGCGTCACCGGCGTCGCGGCGCTCGCGTACCTCGCGATGGCGCTCGGCGTCGGCACGCTGTCGACGGCGGCCGGCGAGCTGGAGGTCGTCCGGTACGTCGACTGGCTCGTGACCACGCCGCTCATACTCCTCTACCTCGGGCTGCTCGCCCGCCCGTCCCGACGGGTGCTCACCGGGCTGATCGGCGTCGACGTGGTGGTCATCGCCGGCGGGGTCACCGCCGCCGCCACCGGCGGAGCGGTGTCGTGGGCCGCCTTCGCCGTCGGCGGAGCCGCGTACCTCGCGCTCGTCTACGGGCTGCTCGTCGCGCTCCCGCGGTCGGCATCGGCGGAGGGCGACCGGGTCCGCGCCGTTTTCGGCACGCTGCGGAACATCACCGTGGTGCTGTGGACGCTGTACCCGGTCGTGTGGCTGCTCGCGCCCACCGGCTTCGGCCTGCTGACGTCCGCGACGGAGATGCTCGTGTTCGTCTACCTCGACATCGTCTCGAAGGTCGGCTTCGTCGTCATCGCGGTCGCGGGCGCGGACGCGCTCGACCGCCTCGGCGCCGATGAGTTCGCCGCCGCCGACTCGGCGGCAGAGGAGCGGACGGCCGCCCTCGGCGACGACTGAGCCGCGGAGATTTTTCCTGCGTTACGCGTCGTCCGCGACGAGGTCCTCGTAGCGTGCGCCGGTCTGTTTCAGCGTCTCGGTCGAGTAGAGTCGCTCGTGGTCGAACGGGAGGTGGTCGGTCGCCAGCTCGTCGATCTTCGCGTCGACCGCCTCCGCCTCCCGACCGTGGATCATCGTGAACAGGTTGTACTCCCAGTCCTGGTCGGGGCGACGCGGGCGGTGGTAACAGAGCGTGACGTACGGGAGGCTGCCGACCGCCTCGCCGCGCTCGTCGAGCTCCTCGTCCGGCACGTCCCAGACCACCATACAGTTGTTCGTGAAGCCGGTGACGACGTGGTTGACGACGCAACCGATCCGCTTGATACAGCCGTCAGCGAGGAGGCGCTCGACCGCCGCGAGCACGTCGTCGACGGGCGCGTCGATCTCGTTCGCCACGTCGGCGTAGGGGGTCGCGGACAGCGGGAAGCCGTCTTGGATCGCCAAGAGGAGGTCCGCTTCGAGCGGGCTCAGGTCGCCGCGCGCGTCCTCGGAGATGCGGGTGGCGGAGACGTCGGTGTGGTCGAGCGACTCCCGCGCGAACCGGTCGGCGTTGACTACGGGGAACTCAAGGTCGATGTAGTAGTCCGTGAGCATCGGGAGCGCCAGCACCTCGCAGCCGGTTTGCTCCTCGATCTCCGCGAGGATCTCGTCGCGCTTCTCGCGGGAGCCCGCGGTGACGACGAACCACTGGTTCCACTCGTGGTCGCGGCGGTAGTTGTGGTTCACCTGCCGGTACCCGTTGATCACCTCGGCGACCTCGTCGAACCGGTCGTCCGGCGCGCGCACCGCCGCGAGCGTCGACGAGCCGATGACCGGCGGGTTGAGGACCGCGCCGAACCGGCGGAACACGCCGCGCTCGCGGAGGTCGCGGACGCGGTCGAGGAGGTCGTCGGCGTCGACCGCGACGCCCGTCTCGGCCGCGATCTCGCGGGCGACCCGCTCGAACGGACGGCGTTCGACGGGGAAGCCGCTCTGGTACTCGTCGATGAGGGCCGCGTCGACCGCGTCGAGGTCGGCCCGCCAGTCGGCGTCCAAACTCATTGGAAACGCTTGGGGCGGAGTGTACGTACGGGTTTCGGAGGGCGCCGATCGTCAGGGCGACACCACGTTCGGGGTGGAGCGTCGGTCGTCGGCGGGGGGCCTCGCCGGGCGTCGCGACGGTGATTCAGTCGTCGGCGGGGGGCCTCGCCGGGCGTCGCGACGGTGATTCAGTCGTCGGCGGGGGCCTCGCCGGGCGTCGCGACGGTGATTCAGTCGTCGGCGGGGGCCTCGCCGGGCGTCGGCGCGAACGCCCGGGCGCTCTTCTCCAACTGCGCCGTCGAGCAGCCGCCGACGGTCGCGGCCTGTTCGAGCGTCAGCGTGCGGGACCGATACAGCGTGAGCGCGGTAGCGACGGATTTGGACGTCATCGGGTACGATCGCTAACTATCTGGACAAGCATATAACTCTAACGCTATTTTGATCCTGATACGGCACACTTACAGAGCAATTTTAGCGCTTGTTCACATATATCCTCACAGAACAAGACATTCGTCCATTTGTACTGTGTGAGTGAGTACCACAGATCGGGCGAGAGCGGTCGCGCCGTCCCGGCTCATCGCTCGCGCGCGGTGTTGCCGCGTCGAGTCGGAGGGCGGAGGCGGTCCTTCTCGTTCCCGCGGTGCGGGAGTCGAACGGGGGACTTTTCGTGCGAGAAGCCTAACGGAGCGTATGGCTCAGGCGACTCAGGAGTTCGGCGACTGGCCCCTCAAGCGGCTGATGACCGAGGTCTGCGGCTCCGGCCACAAGTCGGCCGACGACCTGACGCGCGCGCAGGCGACCGAGGCGTTCGAGCGCATCCTCGCGGGCGAGCCCGACCCGACGACGCTCGGGGCGTTCTGGCTCTCGAACCGCTGGAAGCGGAACACGGCCGAGGAGCTCGGTGCGTACGTCGACGTGATGTGCGACCGCGTCGAGTACGCCGAACCCGACGCCGACCCCGTCGACTGCGGCGCGAACTACGACGGGAAGGGACGGACGGCGATCCTCGGCGTCGCGGCGGGCGCGGTCGCGGCCGCCGCGGGCACTCCCGTCGTCGTCCACTCGGGCGACCGCGTGCCCACGCAGAAGCAGGACGCGTACAAACACGTCCTCGACGAGCTCGGCGTCCACACGGAGCTGACCCCCGCCGACTCAGCCGACATGGTCGACGAGACCGGCTTCGGCTTCTACTACCAGCCCGCGTTCAACCCCGCCATCGACGACCTGTTCGACCGGCGCGACCAGATGGGCGTCCGGTCGTTCGTCAACACCGTCGAGACGCTGGCGAACCCCGCCGGCGCGTCCGTCCACCTCGGCTCCTTCTACCACCTCGCGTTCGCGAAGAAGGTGGTCGACACGTTCATCGAAAGCGAGTTCCACGACCTCGACCGCGTCCTGATGTTCCAGGGCATGGAGGGGTACGACGACGTACGCCCCGGCTACACCAAGGTCGCCGAGTGGGACGCGTCGAGCGACGACGGCGAGGGCAGCGAGGGCGCGTCCTTCGACGACTTCGAGATCGAGACCGCGGAGTACGGGATGGACCTCGAGGAAGACGACCTCGCGGTCGACGACGTCGCGACCGACTCCGCCGCGATCACCGAGGAGGTGCTGGCGGGCGAGCGAGACGGCGCCTTCGCGGACGCGGTCGCGGTCAACGCCGCGCTTCGGATCTACGCCGGCGGCGACGCCGACTCCATCGAGGAGGGTCTCGACGCCGCCCGCGAGGCCATCGACGACGGCTCCGCGCACGACGTGCTCGAAGCGATGCGGGAGTTCTGAAGGGGCGCGACGCGGGCGTTACAGTTCGCGGGCGGGCGCCGGGGGCATCGCCCGCTTGTGGGCGCTGCGCTCGTGGAGGTCGACCACGCGGTCGACGGCCTCTTCGGGCACGTCGAGTTCGCTGACCGTCGCCGACCGCGAGAGTCCGCCGTCGACGTGGACCGCGAGGATGGCGTCGACGGTGTCGTAGTCGAGCCCCATCTCCTCGGCGTCGGTCTGGCCCTCCCACATCCCCGCGGTCGGCTCCTGCATCACGAGGTCGCGGGGGACGCCGACGTGGGCGGCCAGCTGGCGCACCTGCTGTTTGTAGAGGTTGCCGATGGGATTACAGTCGACCGCCTGGTCGCCGTACTTCGTGTAGTAGCCGGTCATCGCCTCGGCGCGGTTCCCGGTGCCGAGGACGACCCGGTTCTCGGCGTTAGCGACGAAGTAGTTCAACACGGCGCGGGTGCGGACGTAGACGTTCCCGGCCGCCATCTGGTCCGTCGCGGCCTCCGGGACCGCGTCGAAGAAAGCCTCCGCGATCGGCTGGATCTCGATCACGTCGTACTCGACGCCGAGGTCGTGGGCGACGCGCTCCGCGTCGCTCATCACGTCCGCGTCGTTCACCGCCGAGGGCATCGTGAGGCCGTGGAGGCCGTCCTCGCCGAGCGCCTCGACCGCGAGGTGGGCGGTGAGCGTCGAGTCGATACCGCCCGAGAGGCCGAGGACCGCCCCCTCGGCGCCCGCGTCGTCGACGACGTCGCGGATGAACGAGACGATGCGCTCGCGGGTCGCCGCAAGTTCGTCGTCCGAGAGGCGGAGGTCGAGCGGGGGGTCGTCCGACAGCAACACCGACTGCTCCGATGCGTGGCTCATACGTCTATTGAGGGGCCGCAGCGATTAATACCTCCGCGTTGGCCCCGTGAACTGGACGCGTGTCGGGTTCTGTCCGGTCGCCGGCGGACGCCCGGAGGGGTCGCCTACAACAGCCCCTCGCGCTCGGCGAGCAGGAGCCCTTCGAGCGTCGCGTCGTTCGTCGGGGGCTCCCGGGCGATGTCCAGCGCCTCGTCGACCGGGACCGCTCGCGGCGCGAGGAACTCGTTGCTGTCGTGGTCGACATCGACCGGCTCCAACCCCTCGGCGAACACGTAGCCGCGCGTGTGGCGCAACACGCCCGTCGAACACCACACCTCCTGGAGCAGCGACGTCGAGGACGGCGCAAAGCCGGTCTCCTCGGCGAGTTCGCGCGCACCGGCCTCGGTGTAGGACTCGCCGGACTCGACGATTCCGGCCGGGAGCTCCAGCTGCGTGTTCCGCACGGTGGGCCGGTACTGCTCGACGAACAGCACCCGGTCGTCGGCGACCGCGACGATCACCGTCGCGGGCGACAGCTCCGCCCAGTAGTACTTCTTCTCCGTGCCGTCGGGCTGCTCGACGCGGTCGTAACCGCCGACGAACCACCCCTCGTCGTACTCGACGACGACCTCCTCCACCGGCCACTCGGGCTCGCCCGGCAGCGAGTGGTTGCGCCCGTCGGAGAACGCGGGGAGCTCGCGGAGGTCGGCGGCCGGCGCGTCGGCGCCGGCGGGTCCCTCGTCCGCGCCGGGCGCCCCGTCTTCGTCCGTCACGGGCGGACCACCTCGGCGTGGTACACCTCGCCGCCGCGGCGCACCCGCACGCCGGTCTCAGTCGAGGCGTTCGGCACCTGTTGGGTGAGCGCGTCGACCTCGTCGAACGGGGTGTGGGTGAACCACTCTTTCATCCCGTACGGCCCGGCCTGGTAGCCGTCGGAGCGCCCGTCAGGGCTCTCTATCGCACCGATCAGGTACGGGTACCGGCGGTCGGAGACGTTGTTCACGTCGGCGGCGGTGCCGTTCGTCTCGATCGGTTCGACGGTGAGGTAGTAGGGGTCGCCGCTCCCGAGGTAGCTCGGGAGCGCGCCGAGCGCGAGCAGCGCGACGACGACGAGAACGATGGCGATGAGGAGGTTCCGGGTGACCCGGCGCATGGTCGCCGTAGGGTCCCGCGGGGAATACCGGTTTCGGCCGACCGGACCGCGGTCGGCGGGACGCGACCGCGTGGGTGACGACTCGCGGTGACGCGACCGCGACGGCGGCGACTCACGGCGAGAGGGCGGCGACGCGTTTTAGCCCGAGGCCGCCCTGTTCGCGGTATGGAGTACCGGTTCGAGCTGGCGTTGTGCGCCGCGCTCGAATCGCCTGACCGGGTCGTCGCCCGCCAGCTCGGGGCGGGCGTCGAGACGCCCGGCGCGCGCATCGTCGATGTCTGTCTGCTGTCGCCGGGACCCGGCTTCGACGACCGCGCCGCGATCAGCGCCGAGCGGATCCCCGGTCCGGCCGTCGAGGCCGCGGTCGGCCCGGGCGAGGCCGTCCCCGTCGCCGACGCCTTTGACCTCCCGCCGGACCGGGCCGCAGCCGTCGTCGACCGCGCGGTCGAGGTCGGCTACCTCGAACGCGAGCGGCGGAACGGCCGGGAGGTCGTCCGCGCGACCGCGCGCTACCCGGACGACTGGGTGGGCGAGCTCGTCGCCGTCGAGAACAAGCCCGACCTCGGGACGCCGGGCGACCTGGAGGCGCAGCTCCGGTACGACGCCGCGCTCGGACTCTTCGACGAGGTGGTCCTCGCCACCGCCTCGTACGTCACCCGCGCGCACCTCAACCGGATCCCGGACGCGGTCGGGGTCTGGCGGTTCGACCCGGAGACGGGCGAGCGCGAGGTCGTCTGCGAGCCGACGCCGCTCGACCCGGCGGCGCCGGGCGTCGAGATCCGCGACGAGCGGCCCTCCCGCACGGACGTGGCGCTCGTCGGCCCCGAGGCGAAGGCCCGCAAGCGGCGGCGGGTCGCCGAGCGCGCCTACGGGAAGGGGTGGCGCCCCGAGCCGCCGGCGTGCGCGCACGGCGAGACGACCGCCGACGGGCGACCGCGCTGCGCGCACTTCGACCGCGTCGTCGACCCCGGCCGCGAGTGCGGAGGCGGGTGTCCCGCGTTCGAGGCGGCCGACCCGCCGGCGGCCGAGCGCGACGGCCTCCGCGACGAGCGGACGGCGTGGGTCGCGGCTCCCGAGGGGGACGGCCCGCGCCGTCAGTCCGGGCTCTCACGGTATCTGTGAGAACGCTTATACGGCGAGGGCGGGTCTCTCCGGTATGGACGAGATCGAAGACGTCTTCGTCGCGCGACTGATGTCGACGGACCTCCACACGGTGACGCCGGACACGTTGGTCGAGGACGCGGCCGCGGTGCTGCTCGAAAACGACATCAGCTCCGTGCTGGTCGTCGACGACGACGGCGACCTCGTCGGGATCCTCACCTCGACGGACTTCGTCGACATCGTCGCCAAGAGCCAACCGAAAGCCGAGACGACCGTCGAGCGGTACATGACGCGCGACCCGATCACCACCGGCGCGCAAGACGACGTGTCGGCGGTCGCCGCGACGATGCTGGAACGCGGGTTCCACCACGTCCCGGTCGTCGACGGGAAGACCCCCATCGGCATCATCACCACCTCCGACTTCGCCGCGTACGTCTCCTCGCCGGAGTCGGTCTCCGCGTAGGGCCCACGGGTCGGCGTCCGGTCGGCGGTCGCTCCGCGCGTCTCCGTCGCGAGGCGTCCGCGACCGCGACAAGTGACGCCACTTCCTGTGGCCGTATTACACCGGAACGCGTACCGTGGTCCGTGTCCGATCACCTACACCTCAACCTCTTCACCATGACCTCGGTGGAGCACGTCTCGCCCGGGTCGTGGCGGTACCCCGGCGACCGGTCGGCGGACTACGCCGACCGCGAGTACTGGACCGAGGTCGCGCGCACCGCCGAGCGCGGCGGCTTCGACGCGGTGTTCTTCGCCGACGTGCGCGGGATCTACGACGTGTACGGCGACGACCGCGAGACGGCCGTCGAGCGGGCGGTCCAGACGCCAGCGAACGACCCGCAGCTGGTCGTGCCCGCGATGGCGGAGGTCACGGACGACCTCGGCTTCGCGGTGACGCGCTCGACGACGTACACCCACCCCTACCAGCTGGCGCGGGAGTTCTCGACGCTCGATCACCTCACCGACGGCCGGGTGGCGATCAACGTCGTCACCTCGTACCTGGAGTCGGCCGCGGCGAACCTCGGCCTCGACGATCGGATGGACAAGGAGACGCGCTACGACCGCGCCGACGAGTTCCTCGACGTCTGCTACGAACTGTGGGAGGAGTCGTGGGAAGACGACGCGGTCGAGGCCGACCGCGAGGCCGGGCGGTACAGCGACCCGGAGAAGGTCCACGCGATCGATTACGAGGGCGATCACTTCTCTGTGCCGGGGCCGCACGGCTGCGAGCCGTCGCCTCAGCGCACCCCCGTCGTCTACCAGGCCGGTTCCTCCGACTACGGCCGGTCGTTCGCCGCGCGCAACGCCGAGGCCGTCTTCGCCAGCCAGCCGACCGAGGAGGGCGTCGTCGAGTACATGTCGGACGTGAAGTCGCGCGCGGCCGACGCCGGGCGCGACCCCGAGAGCCTCCGCTTTTTCATCGGCGTGGTGCCGATCGTCGGCGAGACGCAGGCGCTCGCGGAGGCGAAGCACGCGGAGTACAAGCGGCACGTCGACGTCGAGGCGACGCTCGCGCTGCTGTCCGGCTTCCTCGACATGGACCTATCCGAACTCGACCCCGACCAGAAGGTCGAACACATCGAGACGGACGCGATCCAAGGGACGATGAACGCGTTCACGAAGGCGCAGCCGGACCGCGAGTGGACGGTCCGCGAAGTCGCGGAGTTCTGCGGGCTCGGCACCACCTCGCCGAAGATCGTCGGCACCCCGGAGGTGATCGCCGACGAGCTCCAGCGCTGGCACGAAGAGGTCGGCGTCCACGGGTTCAACGTCAAGGAGGTCGTCCGCCCGGACTCGCTCGTCGACTTCGTCGACCTCGTCGTCCCGGAGCTCCGCGAGCGCGGGCTCGTCCCCCCGGCCGACGCCGAGCCGCCGGGTGAGACGCTCCGCGAGCGACTCCTCGGCGAAGGACAGACGCGGCTCCGCGCCGACCACCCCGCCCGCCAGTAGCGGGAGAGAGTCCGCCGCCGAGTCGACGGGACCGGACTGCAGTCGGGCTGTTTCGGTTCCTGTTGGTCACGTGTTGTGAACATCTTGCCGCTAGCTAATACGATAACGCTGCCGCCCCCGGCACGCTTAAGTATCTACCTCCGCTTGTTTCAGGTGACGCTTCGCTTGGAGGGCCGAAGCGTCAGCGGGGACCTACTGAATGACACGCTCGTGCCACCTTTTCCCGGCACGGGCGTGCCGTTCGTTCCTTTGACTCCCGAGCTACGGGTGTTCCGTCCGTTTGCGACGACGGCGTGGTAGTGGTGGAAGCGCTCGTCACCGACCGGTGCGCCCAGCGGCGTCGCACTCGCGCGCGGCGGTGGATGTGGCCGACGGGCGCCAACCGATCGTTTCAGAGGTTCTCTTGCTGGTACGCGCCGTCGTACGTCCCGTCGTGGTCGGCCTCTGCGAGCACCAGCTGCGCGATCCGCGCGCCCGGCTCGATCTCGATCGGGTGTCCCACGTCGAGGCGCCCCTCGCCGACCCCCTCGTAGCCCGCGTCCCACACCGCGGTGTCGAGGGTACAGGCGTTCCGCAGCAGCGTCGAGCGCGGGAGGACGAAGCCGATCCGCTCGTCCGGGATCCGCACCGGCTCGCCGTACCGGACGACGTAGCTCCCGCGTTCGAGCCGGTAACAGTCGCCCCGCGGCTCCAGCTCCCGGCGCTCGCCCACGCGCTTCCCGTCGCGCCCGAGCCGGCCCGGTTCCGCCTGTTCGAACAGCGCGTCGACGGTGAGGTCGACGCCGTTCGGCTGTCGCTGCGCGTCGTCGAGGTCGGCGCCGGCCGCGGAGAGCGCCGCCGCGACCGCGGCTCCCGAATCGAACATGCGCGTCCGGAACCGCGGCCGAGACTAAACGGTGTCGACCGCGCGGCGGGTCGCTCGCGCGGAAAGCGGCAGCTCTCGCCGGAGGCGCGGAGACGGTGGTTTTCGGCCGTTTCAGGCGTTTAGTGGCCTAAAATACTCGGCACGGCTACGTATTTCACGGTGTATGGTACCACTGTGAGTTCACAGCGAACGTTGCCGCATCAGACGATCTAACACGGTCGATCTTCGGGAAACTCGCGGGTTTTATATCCACGGGAGAGCCAACTGCGGATGATATGGGACAAACGATTACAGAGAAGATCCTCGATGAGCATCTCGTCGAGGGCGAGCTGACGCCCGGCGAGGAGATCGGCATCGAGATAGACCAAGTGCTGACGCAGGACACCACGGGGACGATGGTGTGGCTCCAGTTCGAGGCCCTCGAAATGGACGAGGTCCAGACGGAGCTGGCCGCGCAGTACTGCGACCACCAGACGTACCAGTTCGACTTCAAGAACACCGACGACCACCGCTTCCTCCGCTCCGCGGCCGGCACGTACGGCGCGTACTTCTCGCGGCCCGGCAACGGTATCTGCCACCAAGTCCACAAGGAGAACTTCGCGGCGCCCGGCAAGACGCTGCTCGGCTCCGACTCGCACACGCCGACCCCCGGCGGGCTCGGCCAGCTCGCGATCGGCGCCGGCGGGCTCGACATCGCCGTCGCGATGGGCGGCGGCCCCTACTACGTCGAGATGCCGGAGGTCGTCAACGTCCACCTCGAGGGCGAGCTCCCCGAGTGGGCGACCGCGAAGGACATCGCGCTCCACCTGCTCGGCGAGCTGACCGTCAAGGGCGGCGTCGGCAAGATCTTCGAGTACACCGGCCCCGGCGCCGAGAAGCTCACGATCCCCGAGCGCACCACGATCACGAACCTCGGCACCGAGCTCGGCGCCACCTCCTCGATCTTCGCGACCGACGAGAAGACGAAGGACTGGCTCGCGCGCCAGGACCGCGAGGACGAGTTCGTCGACCTCCAGCCCGACGAGGACGCGGAGTACGCGGAGACGATCGAGGTCGACCTGACCGAGCTCGAGCCGCTCGTGGCCGCCCCCTCGATGCCCGACAACGTCGCCCCCGTCAGCGAGTACGAGGGCACCGACGTCGAGCAGGTCATCGTCGGCTCCTGTACCAACGGCGCCTACGAGGACATCCTCCCCAGCGCGAAGATGCTGGAGGACCGCGAGGTCGCCAAGCAGACCGAGATGATCGTCGCGCCCGGCTCGAAGCAGGCCTCCGAGATGCTGGCACGCGAGGGCTGGACCGCGGAGATGATGGCGGCCGGCGTCAACTTCTCCGAGGCGACCTGCGGCGCGTGTATCGGCATCGGTCACGTGCCCGCCTCCGACTCCGTCTCGCTGCGCACCTTCAACCGCAACTTCGAGGGCCGCTCGGGCATCGAGGACGACTCCGTCTTCCTCTGCTCGCCCGAGGTCGCCACCGCGGCGGCCATCACCGGCGAGATCGTCGACCCGCGTGACCTCGCGGACGAGCTCGGCGACCTCGAAGCGCCCGGTCTCGAAATGGGTACGAAGTACGGCCCCGGCATGGGAGAGGACGACTCCGACATCATCTCGCCCGACGAGGCGATCGACGACGGGCTCGTCAAGGGTCCGAACATCGGCGACGTGCCGCTGAAGGACGACATCGACGTGGACGGCGGCGAGGCCCTCCTCAAGATGGAGGACAACATCACCACCGACCACATCATCCCGGCGACGGCGGACATCCTGAAGTTCCGCTCGAACATCGAGAAGCTCTCCGAGTTCACGCTCTCGCGCGTCGACGACACGTTCGCCGACCGCGCGCTCGACGCCGACGGCGGCGTCCTCGTGGCCGGCGAGAACTACGGCCAGGGCTCCTCGCGCGAACACGCCGCGCTCTGTCCGATGTACCTCGGCATCGAGGCCGTCTTCGCGCAGAGCTTCGCCCGCATCCACAAGGCGAACCTGTTCAACTTCGGGATCGTCCCGCTGGCGATCGACGAGGAGACCTACGAGGAGATCGACCAGGGCGACGACCTCGAAATCGTCGACGACGTGCCCGCGGGCGTCCGCTCCGGGCAGGAGGAGTTCACCGTGAGCGTCAACGGCGAGTGGGAGTTCACCGCCGACCTCGACGCCTCCGAGCGCGAGCGCGACATCCTCGCGGCCGGCGGCAAGCTCTCGTGGGTCAAACAGCAGCACGCCGACGGCGGCTCCGGCGCGACGCCGGCCGACGACTGACGCCGCGACCGCGCGGCCGAACCCGACTTTCTTTTTTCGCTCCTCACCAGCGGCGGCGACGCGCCCGACGCGGCGAGATCGAGGCGGACCCGTCGGTGGGCGGTCGGAAAGAGATGCAGAAAACGCCGGCGGCGTCAGCGGGCCGCGGCGGCGTCAGCGGGCCGCGGCGGCGACGCGTTCGCGCTCCTCCTTCTGCGAGATGGAGTAGGAGCCCTCGACGTCGTAGTCGGCGGCGGCGACGAGTTCGTTCGCGAGCGCCTCGGCGGCGGCGGTCGTCGACTTGTACGTCGCGCTCGCGACGGCGTCGGAGATGAAGAGCAACGCCTGATCGACGCGGCGCTGGGGCGCGACGTCGACCGCCTTCGGGACGGAGATGCCGCCGTACTTCAGGCGGACGGTCTCCTCGCGGGGCGCGGCGTTCTCGACGGCGCTCACGAGGATCTGGACCGGGTTCTCCTCGGTCCGGTCGTGAACGATGTCGAAGGCGTCGCGGACGATCCGCGTCGCCTGCTGTTTCTTCCCGGTGTTCTCCTCGGTCTGCATCAGGCGGTTGATCAGCCGCTCGACCAGGGAGATCTCCGACTTCTTGAACTGCTTCGACGCGTGGCGGCCCATCGTGTGCGCGATGGGCGTCACCGTCATGTACCGCTTCGTCGAGGGATCCTCGTAGGCGATCTCGGTGACGTCCCAGACGCCGAACAGCTTGGCGTTCTCGTTGGCGGCCTCGCTCGACGCGGGCGCGTCCGGGTCCGGCTCCTCGGCGGCGACGTCCTCCTCGGACGGCGCCTCGGTTTCCTCGCCGCTCATCTGACCGGCTTCTCCGCGTTGCCGCGAACCAGTTCGATCATCGACACGCCGTTGACCTTCTCGACCTTGTAGTTGACGCCGGAGAGGTCGCCCATCGCGCGACCCTTCGCGCCGCCGATCCCGGCGATCGTGACCTCGTCGTGCTCGTCGATGAACGAGATCGCGCCGTCACCGGGGCAGAACGCGGTGACCTGCTTCCCGTTTTTGATGAGCTGAACCCGGACGCACTTTCGGATCGCCGAGTTCGGCTGCTTTGCCTCGATGCCGACCTTTTCGAGGACGATGCCGCGCGCCTGCGGGGCACCCTCCAGGGGGTCGGACTTCGTCTTGAGCCCGCGCTCGCGCCGAGCGTACTCGGAGTCGGACCAGCGTCGCTTCTGCCGGTCCTTTTTGAGCTTACGGGCCGCGTACTTGCCGTTCGCCATCGTACGTCTACTTCCGAACGGAGCTACTTAAGCGTCGTCTTTCGCCGCCGCGAAACGCCCTCAGATTCCCCGAGCGGTACCTCTCGACGGATCTGAGGGCGTTTCGCGGCGGAACGACGGGCGCAAAACAACGTTGAGGCGATAAGCCGCCGAGAGACGCGTTCGTTCTCCGGTCAAAGCCGGCGGAAGAGTGCGCGGGTTCGGGCGCCCTCGGCGCGCGAACCGGGGCGTCCGACCCGGGACGACCGGCGGAGCGTCGCTCTCCTCAGGTCAGCTGTACGTCGTCGACGTCGTAGTGACGCTCGGCGAGCCGGCGGGCGGTCTCGATGTTCGCACCCTCCGCGCCGATGGCGACGCCGCGGTCCGCCTCCGGAACCTCGACGTACGCCACGCGGTCGTTCTGCTCCGAGATGGTGACCGCGTTGACGGCCGCCGGCGCGAGCGTGCTCGCGACGAACGCCTCGGCGGTGTCGGCGTCCTCGACCAGTTCGATCGACTTGTCGAGCCGCCGCTCCGCCTCCGTGACGGTCTCGCCGGCCTGCCCGATCGCGGCCGCCATCTCGCCCGCGGGCACCACGAACACGAGCCGGTCGCCCTCCACGAGGCAGTCGGTCGGCGTGACGCCGGTCAGCTCGTCGAACCGACCGATGTAGCGCCGCGCCTCGTCGGAGAGCTCGACGCGCATTAGTCGTCGCTCACGACGCGCGACCCCATCCGGAGGTCGACGTCGCCGGTCCCCATCGAGATGGGCTTGCCGGCGATGACGTTCTCGATGACCCCGTCGAGGTCGTCGTACTCGCCGTGGATCGCGGCGTCGAGCAGGTGGTTCACCGTCACCTCGAACGCCGCGCGCGCCAGCACGGAGTCCTTGTTGCCGGAGATGCCGTGTCGGCCGATCGACTCGATCTCGCCGTTGTTCGTCATGATGTCGGCGACGAGCATGAGGTGGCGGACGTTCACGTCGTCGAGCCCCTGCTCTTCGAGCGTGTTCTTCGTCTCGTCGATGATCGTCTCGCGGGCCGCCTCGACGCCGAGGTTGCGGTAGATCTCGTGGATGTTGTTACACGTCGTCCGCGAGGCGTCGACGCCCTCGATGTCGAGGGTGTCGCCGAACGCCGACCCCTCGGTGTAGAGGACGAACTCCTCGTCGCCGTCGATCTCCTCTTTGCGGATGACGACGCGCTCGATCTCTTCGATCCCCTTGAAGACGATCTCCCGGAGCCGCTCGACGAGCTGGAGCAGCTCGCGGTAGCTCGGCTCGTTGGGGCCGAACTCGATCACGGTGCCGGCCTGCCGGGCGTCGACGCCTAACGCGTCCTCGATCGTCTCGGCGATGATCCCCGCGATCTCCGTCGGGTCGGAGTGGGTGGGCCACCGCTCCAAGAGGGTGTCGTCGTTTAAGTCGATCCGGACCAGCATGTCCGCGACGTTGGTCGATACGTCGCCGAGCGCGAGGATGCGCGTCGCCTCGATCGACCAGACGACCTCGTGGGCCTTCTCGCGGTCCGTCGCGTACTCCCCGTCGAGGTGGACCGTCATCATCGGCGTGTCCGGCGTCTTCCGGGCGTCCACCAGCTCGATGAGTCGGGGGAGCCCCTGCGTGACGTCGATTTCTGCGACGCCAGCGTAGTGAAAAGTATTCATTGTCATCTGAGTACCGGGTTCACCAATCGATTGGGCAGAAACAGTGCCCACAGGGTCCAAGGGATCAACCCGCGTCTGCTCGTAGCGGTTCTCGACGCCCTCGGCGATGTCGGTCGCCTGCTCGATGGTGACCTCGCCGGCCTCCTCGGCCTTCCGGTCGATCGCCTCGTACACCTTCGTCCTGAGTCGGCGGGGGAGCTCGGTCGCCTCCACGACCGCCTCCATGTCGTCGGTGACGTTGTCGTACTCAGTCATCGGACTCCACCCCCGGCCCGCCGGCCTTGTTGAGCCCCGGCCCGGCGTGCTCCGAGAGGTTCGTCGGCGGCTCGCGCTCGCCGAGGAACCGCTCCTTCTCCTCGTCGGAGGCGAACTCCGCGTCGACCACGCGGTCGACGATCCCGTCGACGTCAATGCCGTCCTCCTCGCCGGAGGAGACCTTCACGGGCGAGGTGCCGTCCTCGCCGAACTCGAACTGGACGATCCGGCCCGAGGTGTCCCGGACCGTGCCGTCGTACTGCGCCTCCAGCTCGGAGAGCGCGTTGATGAGCCGACGCTGGAGGTAACCGGACTTGGAGGTCCGGACCGCCGTGTCGACGAGCCCCTCGCGGCCGCCCATCGCGTGGAAGAAGAACTCCTGCGGGGTGAGCCCGCCGCGGTAGGAGTTTTCCACGAAGCCGTGCGCCTCAGAGGAGAGGTCGTTCGGTCGGTAGTGCGAGAGCGTCCGGTCCTCGTAGCCGCGGTTGATCCGCTCGCCGCGGACCGCCTGCTGGCCGACCGACCCGGCCATCTGCGTCAGGTTCAGCATCGAACCGCGGGCGCCCGAGCGCGCCATCACGACCGCCGGGTTGTCGTCGCCGAAGTGCTGGTCGGCGATCTCCCCGGCCGAGTCGCGGGCCTTCCCGAGCGTCTGCATGATCTTCATCTCGAGCGTCTCGTCGACGCCGCGGCCCGGCAGCGACTCCAGCTCGTCGGCCTCGTACGTCGCGATGAGCTCCTGAACGCGGTCGTAGGCGCTCTCGATCGCTTCGTCGACCTGCTCTTCGGCCTCCGGCGGGATCGACTCGTCGTCGATCCCGATCGAGAACCCGAAGTTCATGATCGCGCGCATCGCCAGCGACGCGATCTCGTTGATGAACACGCGGGCGCGGGTCTCGCCGTACTCCTTCGTGAGCGTGTCGACGACCTCGCCGCCGAACGCGCCGACCGCGTCCTCGTCGATGGTCCCCTCTATCAGCTGTCCGTCCTCGATGACGACGCTGTCGCCGGCCGAGGAGGTAAACGAGAGGTCGAGGTCGTCCGGGAGCAGCTCCGAGAACAGCGTCCGGCCGGTCCAGAACTCGCGGCCGTCGTCGTCGACGCCGTCCGCCTCGGGCAGTTCGTCCACGCGCGTGGCGCGGAGCAGGTCCAGCGCCTGCGTCTCCGTGAACTCGGGGTTCGAGTGGGTGAGCAGGTAGGTGCCGGAGATGTGGTCCTGGATCGCGCCGATGATGTTCCCGCCGAACCGGGGCGAGAGGATCTGCTCTTGGACGCGCATGAGGACGCGGGCCTCGGCGCGGGCCTCCTCGTTTTGGAGCGCGTGCATGTTCATCTCGTCGCCGTCGAAGTCGGCGTTGTACGGCGGGCAGACGACGGTGTTGAGCCGGAACGTCTTGTACGGCATCACCACGACCTCGTGGGCCATGATGGACATCCGGTGGAGCGACGGCTGTCGGTTGAAGATCACGATGTCGCCGTCCACGAGGTGGCGGTTCACCTCCCAGTCGGCCTCGACCTTCTCGGCGAGCTCCTCGCAGTTCTTCTCGGTCACCTTCAGCCGGCGGCCGTCGGGACGGCGCACGTAGTTCGCGCCGGGGTGGGCCTCGGGCCCGTTGCGCACGTACTGCCGCGCCTCCTCGACGTTGCGCTCGGTGACGTTGAGCGTCTGGGTCATCTCCTTGGCGACCCGGTCCGGAACGCCGACCGCGTTCAGCGAGAGGGTCGGGTCCGGCGGGATGACGGTCCGGGCGGAGAAGTTGACGCGCTTTCCGGAGAGCGAGCCGCGGAAGCGGCCCTCCTTCCCCTTCAGCCGCTGACTGAGGGTCTTGAGGGGACGGCCGGAGCGGTGTCGCGCCGGCGGCGTCCCGCTGATCTCGTTGTCGACGAAGGTTGTGACGTGGTACTGGAGCAGCTCCCAGAGGTCCTCGATGATCAGCTGCGGGGCGCCGGCCTCGCGGTTCTCCATGAACCGCTGGTTGATCCGAATGATGTCGACCAGCTTGTGGGTGAGGTCGTCCTCGGAGCGCTGGCCGTTGTCGAGCGTGATCGAGGGACGAGTGGTCACCGGCGGGACCGGGAGCACCGTCAGGATCATCCACTCGGGGCGGGAGTGCTCGGAGTCGATGCCGAGGACCTCGAGGTCCTCGTCCGGGATGTCCTCGAACCAGTCGCGGATGTCCGAGGGCATCAGCTTGTTCATGTCCTCCTCGGTGAGGTCGACGTCCAGCGCCTTCTCGATGGCGCGGCGGTCCTCCTTGCGCGGGCGGAACTCGCCGGCCATGATCTCGTTGATCCGGTCGACGGCGATGTCCGTCTTCTCGGCGAGCTCCTGCGGCGAGGTGCCCGGGTCGTCCTCCTCCTCGTCGGGCTGCATCGCGGCCGCGATTCGCTCGGAGTAGTCTCCGGAGAGCACGTCCTGAACCTCGTAGTAGGTGGTCGGCTTCTCGTGTTTGATGTCCGCCTGCGGCTCGCCGCAGAACGGGCACGTCGACGCCTTGCGGGCCTGCCGGACGGCGGCCTTCAGCACGTCGTGTTCGTCGTCGCCGAGCTCCTTCGCCCGCTCGTAGCGGTCGCGGAACTCGTCGCGCTGGGCGTCGTCCAGGGCGAGCCGACCGCACTCGCGGCACGTCGAGCGCAGCAGCCGCCGGATGAGCTTCGTGAAGCCCACGTGGATGACCGGCGCGGCCAGCTCGATGTGGCCGAAGTGGCCGTTACAGGAGCCGGAGTGCGAGCCGCAGGTCCGGCACTCCAGGCCGGGGTCGATGACCCCCAGTCGCGGGTCCATCAGCCCCATGTCGATCGGATAGCCGTCGTCGTCGTACGTGTCGGCCGTGATCACCTTCGTCGCGGACATGTCCCGGTACGTCTCCGGGTCCATGAGGCCGAAGTCGATCCCGCCGAGCACTTTCGGTGTTTGCATTGACATCTAAATCGCGTCCTCCAGTTCGAGTTTCGGTCGGATGCCGAGGGCGATCATCTCGTCGAGCAGCAGCTTGAACGCGTAGCTGACCTCCAGCTCGTGGATGTCGTCCTCGTCGCCCGTGACCGGGTCGTACACGCGGCGCTGCTCGCGGTCCTCGACGGCGACGAGCCCGGTCTCCGCTGAGACGTGGACCGTTTCGGCGTCAGAGGACTCCAGCAGCCGCTCGTTGAGCACCATCGACGCGCCGTGGCCGATGATCGTGTCGCGCTCCATCTCCCCGACGCGCAGCCCGCCCTCGCGGGCGCGCCCCTCGGTCGGCTGGCGCGTGAGCACCTGGACCGGCCCGCGCGAGCGGGCGTGGAGCTTGTTCGACACCATGTGGTACAGCTTGTGGTAGAAGATCGTCCCGACGAAGATCTCGGCGTCGATCTTCTCGCCGGTGACGCCGGAGTACATGACCTCCTTGCCGGAGGACTCGAAGCCGTACTCCTCCAGCTGACCGCGGAGCTCCTCCTCGTCTTCCCCCTGGAACGGCGTCCCGTCGACGCGCGAGCCGCGGAGCGAGCCGACCTTCCCGCCGAGCATCTCCAGCACGTGGCCGACCGTCATCCGCGACGGCAGCGCGTGCGGATTCATCACGAGGTCCGGGACGACCCCCTCCTCGGTGAACGGCATGTCCTCCTGGGGCGCGAGGTGGCCGACGACGCCCTTCTGTCCGTGTCGGGACGCGAACTTGTCGCCCAGTTCGGGGACGCGCTGGTCGCGCACCTTCACCTTCGAGAGCTTGGAGCCGTCCTCGCCTTCCATCAGCGTCACCGTGTCGACGACGCCCGATTCGCCCGAGCGCATCGTCACGGAGGTCTCGCGGCGCTTCTGCGGTGAGAGCCCGCCCATGTCGTCCGGCTCTTCGAGGAAGCGCGGCGGGCTGGTCTTCCCGAGCAGGACGGACGACTCGTCGACCTTCGTCTCGGGGTTGACGAGGCCGTCCTCGTCGAGGTGGGTGTACGCGTCCTCGCCGCGCGCGCCGCGAACGTCTTGGTCCGGAATCTCGAAGCGGTCCTCCTGGCCGCCGGGGTACCGGCGCTCCTCGCCCTCGTAGGTCCGGAAGAAGTGCGAGCGGGTGAGCGCGCGGTCGACGGAGCCCTGGTTCATCACCAGCGCGTCCTCGATGTTGAAGCCCTCGTAGGACATCACGGCGACGACGAAGTTCTGCGCCGCCGGCCGCTTGTCGAAGCTGATCTGGTCGGACGTCTGCGTCTTCACCATCGCCAGCTGCGGGTAGTGCAGGAGGTGCTGACGCGTGTCCGGCCGGATGCGGTAGTTGGCCGAGGGGAGCCCGAGCGACTGCTTCATCATCCCCGCGCCCATGGTGATCCGCGGGCTCGCGTTGTGCTCGGGGTACGGAATCATCCCCGCGCCGATGCCGAAGACGAGCTGCGGGTCGATCTCGAGGTGCGTGTGGTCCTCGGTCACGTCCTCCTCGTCGACCGCGACGAGAATGTCCTCCTCCTCCTCCGCGTCGATGAACTCGACGTAGCCGCGCTCGACGAGGTCCTCGAACTCGACATCGCCGCGTTCGAGGGCCTCGATCTCCTCGTCGCCGAGGAGCGGCTCGCCGTTCTCGACGACGATGAGCGGGCGTCGCGCCCGCCCCGCGTCGGCGTTGACGATGACCTCGCGGGTCCGGTCTTTCACCGAGACGTTCACCATCTCCGAGACGTCGCCGCGGCGGCGCGCCTCGCGTATCTGTTCGGCGAGCTCGTCCGGGTTCTCGTGGGTGCCGACGAGGCTCCCGTTGACGTACACCTTCGCTTCGCGTTCTGCTTGTGCCATGATCAGTCGTCCGCCGTCTGTCGTTCGACGCCCTCGATGCCGGGGATCCCCTCGACACCCATCGACGCCAGTTCTCGTTTCAGCCCCTGTTCGTCCTCAACCGTCTGCGAGAGCTCCATCGCCTGCGCGAAGTTCTTCACGAGCCCGCAGTTCGGCCCCTCCGGCGTCTCGGAGGGACAGATGCGACCCCACTGGGTCGCGTGGAGGTCCCGCGCCTCGAAGTGCGGCTGCGACCGCGACAGCGGCGAGCGCAGGCGCCGAAGGTGCGAGAGCACGCCCATGTAGTCGGTCCGGTCGACGAGCTGGGAGACGCCCGAGCGGCCGCCGACCCAGTTCCCCGTCGCGATCGGGTGTTCGAGGCGCTCGGTCAGCACGTCGGAGCGGACCACCGTGTTGACGGTGAGCTGCCGGTTCCGCATGTTCGCGCGCTCCAGCTGGTACTTCACGTCGCGCGCCAGCTTGTTGAGAGCGGTCCGGAACAGGTCGCGCATCAGGTCGCCGGAGACCTTCAGGCGCTTGTTCGCGTAGTGGTCCTTGTCGTCGGCCTCGCGGCGGTCGAGAGCGAGCTCGAAGCACGCCTCGGCCATGCGGCAGAGGTAGTACGCCTTGTTGATCCGCACGTCCTCCTCGTCGACGCCCTCCTCGTGGAGGTGCGGGAGGAGGTAGCGGTCGATGACGTAGTTTGCCCGCTTGAGCTGGTAGTTCTTCCCCTGACCGCTCGCGACGCGCTCGCCGAGGGTCTCGATTGCCTCCTCGGTCGTCTGGACCGAGGCCTCCTCTAAGTTCTCCAGCATGAACTTCACGATCTCGGGGTCGTCCGAGACGCGGTGGACGATCTCCTCGTCGGATTCGAGCCCGAGCGCGCGGACGAGCGTCACGAAGTCGATGGATCCGGAGACGGAGGGGAACGACACTTCGAGCAGCCCCTCGCGGTTGCGTTCACAGAGCACTAAGGCGCGGTAGCCCCGGCGCTGGGAGAACGTCTTCGCGACCTGGATCTCGTCGCCGTACTTCGAGTCGTACTCGGCGAGGATCTTGTTCGGCGCCAGGTCCTCCGAGGTCATCAGCACGCGCTCGGAGCCGTTGACGATGAAGTAGCCGCCGGGGTCGACGGGGTCCTCGCCGATGTCGATGAGCTCCTCGTCGGAGAAGCCCGCCATGTTACACTTGTCCGAGCCGACCATGATCGGCATCCGACCGACCTTCGTCTCGGTCGTGTCGACGACCTGCTCCGGTTCGTCCTCGCCGCCGCGGACGATGGACATCTCCATGAACACGGGCGCCGAGTAGGTGATGTTGCGGAGGCGCGCCTCCTGGGGATAGAGCAGCTCCTCGGAGCCGTCGGCCTCGCGGACGCGCGGGGTGACCATCCGCACGTCGCCGAGCTCGACGTAGACGGGCTCCTGGCCCTCCTTGTCGCCGATGTCCGTCTCGATCGTCTCCTTCTCGTCGACGACTTCCTGCATGCCGCGGTCCAGGAAGTTGTTGAACGAGCGGAAGTGGTGTTCGGCGAGCCGTTCGTCGGAGAAGTATTCGCGTGAAACCACGCGTCGGTCTTGCCTGTTCATGAGACGACCAGTCGATACACGACCGCCTCGTCGGTCGTGCGGGAGTCGCGGACGATCTTCACCACGTCCCCGACCTCGGCCTCGTCGGGGAGCGCGGGATCCGTGCGTTTGATCTTCGGTAAGTTCGTTTTCTTCACGTCGTACTCCGCCAGGACCTCTTCGACCTCCTCGGGGTCGTCGAGGAGGACGTGGTCCGGGACGAGTTCGTGTTGGCTTACGTCTACCATGGGTGCTGGTGGTGGGGAGAAGCTATCACGAGATACTACAGGTAGGTATATGCGCCAGCGTCATAAGACTTACCAAGCGCCGCCGCGCGCGGCTCACGGGTCGCGGGGCGTTCGACACTCCCACACACGCGAGGTTGACACAAAAGGATATCGGAGGCAACCCCCCTGTCACCGGACCCCATCCTCGTCGGCGATGACAAGCCTTATTTGCCAGACAGGGATACGAACTGGTACGACAAGCCCGGATGGTGTAGTGGCCCATCATACGACCCTGTCACGGTCGTGACGCGGGTTCAAATCCCGCTCCGGGCGTCCCCGGTTTCGGGGCGCTGTCGCTTGGTTGCCCGGATGGTGTAGTGGCCCATCATACGACCCTGTCACGGTCGTGACGCGGGTTCAAATCCCGCTCCGGGCGTTTCTGCTGTCGCAATTGCGAGCGAGGAGCGGTAGCGACGAGCGAGTACCGCGACAGCAGAAACCGTCGAAGGGATTTGAGTCAGGGAGTGAAGCGACCGTAGCGAGCGGAACGACCGGGGTTCAAATCCCGCTCCGGGCGTTTCTGTCGACGCCGACTACGAGCGAGGAGCGATAGCGACGAGCGAGCCCGGTGTCGGCCCACCTTCCGGGCTACAGGTCCAGTTCCGCCCGCAGGTCGTCGACGAGGGACTCGGTCTTCGCGTCCGGGTCCTCGTCGGTGTCGACCGGGGGGCGCCCGTCGTACGTCTCGTGGACCATCGAGACCCCCTCGGCGAGCGTGTCGAGGCCGTATCCGCCCTCCAGCACGTACGCGTGGGCGGGGCCGGCGTCATCGGCGAGCGTCCGGATCCGGTCGGTCAACAGCGCGTACCCCTCCGAGGAGACGCGCATCCGCGGGATGGGGTCGTGGCGGTGCGCGTCGAACCCCGCCGAGACGATCAGCAGGTCGGGGTCGAACCGATCGATCGCAGGCCCAATCCCCTCGTCGACGGCGTAGAGGTAGTCGGCGTCGCCGGCACCGGCCGCCAGCGGGAGGTTCACGGTCGTCCCGTCGCCGTCTCCCTCGCCGGTCTCGTCGAGGTCCCCCGTGTCCGGGTAGAGGCCGTCCTCGTGGATCGACGCGTAGAGGACGTCGCCGCGGTCGTAGAAGATGTCCTGCGTGCCGTTCCCGTGGTGCACGTCCCAGTCGAAGATCGCGACGCGGTCAGCGAGGTCCTCGTCGAGGGCGGTCTGGGCCGCGACGGCGGCATTGTTGAAGAAGCAGAACCCCATCGCGTCGTCGGTGACGGCGTGGTGGCCCGGCGGGCGGCCGATCGCAAACGGGGTCTGCCGCCCGGTCGAGCCGTCGAGCGCCGCGCGGGCGGCCCACTGGGCGAGCCCGGCCGAGGTGAGCGCCGCGTCCCACGTCCCGTCGCTGGCAACGGTGTCGGGGTCCCAGCTGCCGCCGCCGTCCGCGACGAACGACTCCAGTTCGTCGACGTAATCGGGGTCGTGAACGGCCGAGACGGCCGCCTTCGCCGCGGGATCGGCCTCGACGTACTCGACGCCGTGCCGCTTCGCGAGACCGCGGCGGATCGCGCGGAGTCGGTCCGGGTTCTCCGGGTGTCGCTCGCCGGTGTCGTGGTCGAGACACCGCTCGCTGTAGCCAAACTGCATCTACTCGAACAACGCGAAGTACGTCTCGATGTCCTCGGCCTGTACGGTCCGTCGGTCCGCGTGCCGGGCCAGCGTCGCGGCCGCGCTCGCGACGTTGTCGGCGTAGTCTTCCAAAATGTCGGCCAGCGCGACGCGCGCGTCGACGCCGACCCGATAGCGGTCGTCGATCCGGAGTCGAGCGATCCGGTCGATGGGCGCGACCGGGAGCGTGAGATCCTCCCGGCCGACGACCTGCTCGACGCCGAAGTCCGCGGCCATCAGCGTCTTCCGGCCGTCCGCGGTCGCCTGCTCGGCCGCGTCGACGGCGAGCTCGGCGCCGTGCGATTGGATCCGTCGCGCGAGCTCCTCGGCGGCGTCCGCGCTGACGCGGAGTTCCCCCGCGTTCCGCCGGATGATCCCGTCGACCGGCGCGAACGGTAACTCGACACTCATACACACAGTCGCGTCCGTGTGTCGTATAACGCTTTCCGTTACCCGCTTTGCCGCCGGATCCGGACGGGCCGCCGCGGCGGTCGGGCGCGTCAGAAGACGTCGTCGGCGTCGATGGTCCCGTCGCGCTCCGGGCCGCGGACGGTTATCTCCTCGCCGAGCCGGAGGCTCGCGTCGGTGTCGACCGATTTCGTCTGCTGTCCGTCGTCGAGCACGACGGGGTCCCCGGTCTGGACGACCGTGCCGGTGAACTCGACGGCGCCGTCCGATCGCTCCGCCGCCGCGGTCGCCGCGCCGCCGCTCGCACCGCCCCCTTCCTCGTCGCCGGCCTCACCGGCGACGGCCTCGGCCGCCGCCTTCTTGCCGTCATCGGAGAAGGCACCGAGGCCGGTTTCGTTCGACCCGCGGCCGTCTCCGTCGCCCCCGGTGCTTCCGGCCCCGGACGCGCCGCCCGCGACGCCGGCCGCCGCGTCGCTCCCCTCGTCGAGGACGGAGACGGTCGAGCGCCAGTTCGCGGACGCCTCGAGGTCGTCCTGCCAGCCGTCCTGGATCTCGACGTCGGTGAAGACGACCCGGTCGGCCAGTTCGATCTCGCGGTCGGCCTTGTCGCCCCACAGCGCGACGCGGATCTCGCCGGTCTCGTCTTTGATCCGGACGTTGCGGACCTGTCCCTCGCTGCCGTCGTCGCGGTCGAACGTCCGCTTCGGGTCGGTCTCGATGACGCCGCCCCCGATGTCGACAGTCTGGCCGATCTCGAGGTCGGCGATGTCGGTGGTCTCCGGGACGTACTCGACGTCCTCGTCGACGCGCTCGACCGTGCCGCGGTCGCCGACGTGGAGCTCCAGGTCGCCGTCGCGCTCGCGGACGTAGCCGTCGCCGACCTCGACGACCTCGCCCGCCGCGAACTCCTCGGCGAGGTCGGCCTTCCCGTCCCAGAGCGTGACGCGCACGCGCCCCGTCTCGTCGCCGAGCGTGAGGTTGGCGACGCGTCCCTCGCTGCCGTCGTCGCGGTCGAACGTCCGGATCGAGTCGGTGTCTAACACCTGCCCCACGAGGTCCACGTCGGACGCCCCGAGCGTCAGGTCCTCGACGCGGTAGGTGTCGAGCACTTGGACGTCGACCTCGGCGTCCTCGTCCGGCTCGACCTTGTCCGCGCTCACTTCGAGGCCGCTGTACCCCTCCTTGGGACGGCCCATGACGCGGAGGACCTGCCCGACTTCGAGCTCCTCCTCGGCCGCCGCGGCCATGTCGTCCCACAGTGCGACCCGGACGGAGCCGGAGGCGTCGGCGACATCGACGTTACACACGCGACCCTCCTCCGCGTCCTCGTCGTCGCGCTCGAAGGTCCGGATCTCGCCGATGGCTGTCACCTTGCCGAGGAACTTCACCTCGTTCATCCCCGGTTCGATGTCGGCGATGGTGTCGGCCTCCTCGTCGCGCAGCTCGTGTGCGATGAGCATCGCGGCGGTCTCCTCGTCCGCGAGCCCGCCCATCTGCTCGACCTTGTCCTCGACGGCGGCCTCGAACTCCTCGAACTCGACGTCGGTGTCGAGGTCCTCGTACACCTCCTCTATGGCGCCCATACTCGTCCCTCCGTGGTCGACGGGTTCGCGCATAAGCGTTGCCGTTGGCCGGGGGTCGCGCCGGGCACCCCCCGGTCGGCACGGGGACCGGAGCGGGTCGCGGTCGCGGCTCGAAAGCGTCTCATGGGCGTTCATGGGTCCCGTCGATACAAAAGGTGTTCATCCGGCACGGGGAGTATGCGGACCGCAGGCACGCGGCCGCCGGACCGTAACCGTCTTAAGTTCCACCGCGATACGTAGAAATGAGTCCTGGTAGGGTAGTGGACTATCCTCTTGGCTTGCGGAGCCAGGGACCGGAGTTCAAATCTCCGTCAGGACGTTTTCGGACAAACCAAACGGCGAGCGTAGCGAGCCGTGCGTGTGTCCGAAAACTCCGCGAAGATTTGAGCAGGAAAGTCGCAGCGGCCGAGCGAAGCGAGGCCGAACGGCTTTCCGAGTTCAAATCTCCGTCAGGACGCTCACTTTGCGGCTGCCTCACTTCGTTCGGCAGCGACTGCGTTCGGTCCCGACGTGCCCGACGCTTGTTTCACTCGCGTCGGACTCCGTCGAGACGTTTCGGCCACACCAAACGACGGGCGCAGTGGAGAGTATGTCGCCCCCGCGACTGGGGCTCAGAGCCGGTCACCCTCACTCCACGGGCGATCTGACCGAGCTGTTAATCGTGCGGGTGGAACCGCTCCATCGCTCGGCGGACCCCATCGGTGGCGCCGATGAACGTCACGCTGTCGCCCATTTCGAGGACGCTGTCGGCCGAGGGAACGCGGTTCTCGCCGTCGCGGCTGATCACGGCGACGAAGGTGTCGTCCGGGATCCGCGCGTTGAGGTCGCGGATGCTCTTCCCCGCCAATTCGCGAGAGGTCACCTCAACCTCCTGAACGTCGTGGCTGTCGCCGAGCTCGTTCATCCAGTGGGTGAGCGCGGGGCGTTCTATCTCGTCGTCGATGGCCGCCGCGGTCGCCGTCGTGGCGTCGATGCCGGTGACGCCGATGCTGTCGAAGGCGTCGACGTTGTCCGGGTCGTTCACCCGTGAGTAGACGGACGCAACGTCGAACTTGGTGATGGCGAGCTGGCACGCGAGGAGATTGATGTCGTCGTCGGCCGTCGTCGTGATGAACCGCTTCGCGTCGTCGATGTCGGCGGCGCGAAGCGCCTCCGTGTCACTGCCGTCCCCCTCGTAGACGGTGAACCCCTCTGCGCGCGCCCGTTCGGCGACGTCCGGGTCCGTCTCGACGACGACGACGTACTCGCCCCTGTTCTCCAGTCGCGTGGCGAGCGCCTGACCGACCCGGCCCCCGCCGATGATTATCGTGCGCATTGGTGACACTCCGAGAAACTCTCCGATCTGCCGCGCGAACCCCGCCTCGACGAGGACCGTCGCGAAGATGACCGCAAACACCGTGCCGACGAGCAGTTCGCCGGCGGCGATGCTGCCAGCGAGCTCCAGCTCGATGGCGAACAGCGTCGCCACGCTCGCCGGGATGATCCCCCGCGGCCCGACGGTCGCGATGAACAGGCGCTCCGGGCGGGTGAACCGCTCAACGCCGAACGTCGCGAGGAACGCACCGAGGGGTCGCAAGACGAGCATGATGACGGCGACGATCGCGATCACGCCGACCCCGAGGCCGGCGATCGCCTCGACGTCGATCAGCGCGGCGAGCGAGATGAAGACGAAGGATAAGACGATCGTGGTGGTGTTCTCCGCGAACGTCTCTATCTCCTCGCGGTTGTCGATCCCGAGGTTCCCGAGGAGGATCCCGCTCGTCGCCGCCGCCGCGATGCCCGCCTCCGCGGCGACGGCCTCGGCGGCCGCGAACGAGCCGATCGCGGCCGACAGCACGAGGAACTGCGACGCCTGCACGTCGCGTTCGGGGACGAGGTCGCTGTCCAGCAACACGTAGATGATCCCCGTGGCGAGCAGCCCCGCTGCGACCCCGACGCCGAACCGCTGGAGGAACGAGAGCACCGTCGCGGGGACGCCGAGGTCGTCGAGCAGCAGCGTCTCGAAGATGACGACCGCGACGATCGCGGCCGTCACGTCGTTGACGATCCCCTCCGTCTCCAGCGCGGTCGCGACGTGGTCCCGCACCCGGACCACGTTGAGGATCGGCGTGATGACGGTCGGGCCGGTCGCCACCAGCAGCGCGCCGATCAGCAGCGCGATCTCCCACGTGCCGTCCGTGAACGCGCGGACCGCCGCCGCGGTGCCGAGGAACATCACGACCGCGCTGATCGTCACCAGCCGGAGCGACACCGTCGACGCGCGGCGGATCCGGTCGATCCGGAGCGCGAACGCCCCCTCGAAGACGATGATCGCGACACTGAGTCCGACGATGATCTCCAGCCCCTCACCGAACGTCTCCAGCGTGACGAGGCCGAGCAGCTCGGGTCCGAGCACCACGCCGATTGCGAGGTAGAAGATGACGCTCGGCACCCGGAGCCGGTGAGCGAGCAGCTGGACCGCGAGCCCCGAGACGAGAATCACCGCGATCACTGGGAGTAGACTACTGGACACGTCGATCGACAGTACGACCCCCCACGTCGTTAGTGTACTGGTGGATCCGCCGACGCCGAGCGGAGTGGCGGAGACCGGCCACGACATTGGTTTCCACACACGGGAAACTATTAATTCGGTTCCGTCACACGGTGAACGTACGCCCGGTCGGTCCCCACCGCCGGGTCGAATCCATGACCGTCCGCGACCCCATTCCGACGTTCGCCCCCCGCTGGAGCGTCCGGAAACGGGTCCGCGGGCCGGTCGCCGCTCTCCTCGGTGCCGTCGCCGCGTGACCCCGACGCGGGGGCGGCCCGCTCGCTGCCGACGCGAGCGACCGCTTCTACCGGACTGCTCTCGACACCGATCCGTCGCCCTCCGACCGCGCGGTGCGGTCTCCGGCGGCCGAACTGACGCCGACCGCGAGGCGCACGCCTCGCACCACCACCCCAATCCGACGATGACAGCAGATCGACCCCCCTCCAGACGCATGGTTCGCCCCGACCTGTACGCGTGCCCGCACCCGACCGAGTCCCTCCCGTCGCTCGGCGCGACGATCGCCTTGGCGGCGCTGCCGGCCGTGGTGGTCGGAGTCCTCGCGTTTCCGATCGCGGCCGCGGTCGCGCTGGCGGCCCTCGCCGGCGCGGTCGTCGGCGCGGCGCTCCACCGACGGTATCCGAGCGCGGTCGGCCGGACGCTCCACCTCCCGGCCGACGACGCGAGCATCCGAGAGACCTGACCGACCCCGCTGACGCACGAACCCTCCGCCTCCCGCTGACGCACGAACCCTCCGCCTCCTGCTGACGCTCCGCCCTCCCCCGAGCCGTTCGCGGAACTCGACATTTATCACTCGCCGCCACCGACCGCGACGCGTGAGCGACCGCGACTCGGAGGCACGGAGCGACCGCGGGGACGCCGTCCATCGCGATCGCGTCGTCGCCGGCGCCGCGCTGTTCAACGAGGGGCACCCCCTCGCGGCGCGTCACGTCTGGGAAGCGGCGGGGGCGTCGATCGATGACGGCGGCGGGGAAGACGCAGAGCGACCGGAGGACGCCGAGCGACTGCTTCGGGGGCTGACCGCGACCGCGACGGCGACGCACCGCGCGGCCGACGGCGACGAGCCGGGCGCTTCCGAGCGCGCGGCGGACGCCGTCACGGCGCTGACGGCGGACTCCGACTCGCTGGGGGTCGCGATGGCCCCCGTCCGGGAGTGGGCTGAGCGGCTCGCCGAGGCGCCAGAGGCGACGGGGCCGGCGACGCCGCCGCGGATCCGCGTCGACGGCGAGACGCCGACGTTCGGCGATCTGTCGCTCGGGGCGGTGGGTCTCGCGGTGCCGGCGCTCGCGGCGACGGGCGAGCCGGGCGACGCGGCGACGCTCGCGACCGCGGCCGAGTTCGCGTCCGCGGAGCGCGGGACCGGGCGGACCGAGTTCGCCGAACTGCTGCTCGCGTACCTGCGGACGCCGGACGCGCGGCCGCAGGTGGCCGCGCGACTGGGCGACCACGTGGAGCGAGAAGAGCGGAAGCGGCGGGACGTCGAGGACCTGTTCTAGCGGCGCGGTCCGGCGCGAGGGCGGCCGGCGGCGGCCACTCAGGCGTCGTCGCTCGGCGCGTCCGGGTCAGCCGGGAAGTTGGGCTCAGCGGGCGCGTCGGCGGCGTCCGCGCCGGCGGCGTAGCGGCCGCCGTTCGTCTCGGTGTCGCGGTCCGGCTTGGGTTCGCCCTCGAAGGTGTAGTCGCCCGAGTTGTCCGCGGGGTCGTAGCCCAGCGCCTCGCGGGCTCGCTCGATGGAGTAGTAGCGCCGGTCGTTGTCCGAGATGCCGTACACGACCTCGTAGCCGTACGTCGCCCGGAGACAGCGGTCGAACAGGTGCGCGCAGTCGCGGTGCGAGAGCCACATCGCCTGCCCGCGCTCGTACTCGCGGGGCGGGTGGTCCTTGGTGAGGTTCCCGATGCGGACGCAGACGACGCTCATGTCGAACTCGTCGTGGTAGAAGCGGCCGAGCGACTCGCCGGCCGCCTTCGAGACGCCGTAGAGGTTGCCGGGGCGCGGGAGTTCGCTCCCGTCGAGCCGGTACTCGTCTTCGGGGCGGTACAGGTCGGGCGTCCGCTCGTCGGTCTCGTAGCCGCCGACGGCGTGGTTCGAGGAGGCGAACGCGAACTTCTCGACGCCGGCCTCGGCGGCGGCGCGCATCACGACCTGCGTCCCGTCGATGTTGTTCCGGAGGACGGAGTCCCACGGCGCCGTCTTCCGCGGGTCGCCGGCGAGGTGGATCACCGCGCCGACGTCGGCGATCGCCTCGCGGACGGCGCGCTCGTCGGTGATGTCGGCGACGTACCGGTCGGCGTCGGTGACCCCGTCGGGCACCTTCGCCGCCGGGAGCGGCTCGCGGTCGAGGAGCCGCCAGTCGTAGTCGTCGCCGATACCGCGGAGGATGGCCTGTCCCACCCGTCCGCCGGCGCCCGTCAGCAGTACCGGCTCGTCCATTCGACTCTACGTGGGCGGGAGAACGGCATATATGACACGGTTCGACCGGTACGCCCGAATGCCGGCCGCGAGGCCGGGGTCACGAGAGGAAAACGGGGACGAGCGGTCGGGAGGGCGCGCCTATAGCTTCTGCCGCGAGACCTTGACGCCGGTGGGGGTGACGATGATCTGGTCGTCGCCCTTCTGGACGATGTCGCCGTCGACCTCCTGGACGACCTGCCGGAGCTCGTCGTAGACGTGTTCTATCGTCCGGTCCGACGTGGAGTGGCGGGTGATGTCGGCGATGACGAAGTCGCCGTCGTACACCGCGTCCTTGATCGGGATGACGTCGCTCTGGTCGGCGATCTCCGCGAAGTGTACCTGCGTGTCCGTTTCCGCGTGCGCGTCGGCGAAGTCGTCCGCGTCGAGTTCGACGTAGTCGTCGACGGAGCGGCTCCCACCCCCGCCGAGGATCTTGCTCATGATGCCCATACACACCACACGACGAGGTCGGACATTAGTTCTTACGTCAGACGCACCCCCGGCGAGCGGACGCGGCCTCAGTCGAGTCGCTCCTGCCACTCTTGGACCTGCGAGAGCAGCTCCACCGGGGGCGTCTCCGCGACGTCGACGTCGCTCAGCTCCTCGATCACGGCGCGGGTCTCGGCGTCGAGCCGCTCGGCCGCCTCGGCGTCGGATCCGGTCGCTGCGGTCTTCGCAGCGCCGCCGGAGCCGCCGGATTCGACCGACGTGTCCGCGGAATTGCCTCCGTTCCGACGCGCGTTCGAGGGCTGGGCGTCCGCCCCCGTTTCCCTGTCGGCGTCGGACGCGTCCGAGAACGACCCGGACGAGAGGTCGAACACGACCTGCTGGGTGCCGCCTTCGCCGTCGCCGCCGGCGCCCCTGCGGCTCCCGTTTCTCCCGGTCCGCGAGCCGCGGGCCTCAATCGCCTTCTCCTCGCGGAGGCGGTTGAGGACCTCGTCCGAGCGGGAGACGACGGGGTCCGGGACGCCGGCGAGGTCGGCGACGTGGACGCCGTACGAGCGGTTGGTCGGGCCGTCCCGGACGGTGCGGAGGAACGTCACCTCGCCGTCGCGCTCGTCGACGGCGACGTGGACGTTCTCGACGCGCGGAAGGTGGTCGGCGAGCGTCGTCAGCTCGTGGTAGTGGGTGGCGAAAAGGGTGCGCGCGCGGACCTCGTTGTGGAGGTACTCGGTCGCGGCCCACGCGATGGAGATACCGTCGTAGGTGGCGGTGCCGCGGCCGACCTCGTCGAGGATGACCAGCGAGTCCTCGGTGGCCGAGTGGAGGATGTTCGACAGCTCTTGCATCTCCACCATGAACGTCGATCGACCCTGCGCCAGCTCGTCGAGCGCGCCGACACGCGTGTAGATGCCGTCGACGAGCCCCACCTCGGCGGCTCGCGCGGGGACGAACGAGCCCGCCTGCGCGAGCAGCTGGATCAGCGCGGCCTGCCGCATGTACGTCGACTTGCCGCTCATGTTCGGGCCGGTGACGATGAGGAAGCCGCGGTCGGCGTCGAGCCGCAGGTCGTTCGGGACGAAGTCGGTCGTCCCCTCGACGACGGGGTGGCGGCCGGCCTCCACGTCGAGCCGGCGCTCCGTCGTCAGCTCCGGGCGCGTCCAGTCGCGACGCGCGGCGTGGGTCGCGAGCGAGGCGAGCGCGTCGAGTTCGGCGACGGCGCGCCCGGCGTCCTGAAGCAGTTCCGCGCGCTCGGCGACGCGCTCGCGCAGTTCCTCGAACAGCTCGTACTCCAGCTCGCCGCGGGCCTCCTCGAGGCGGAGGACCTCCCGTTCCTTCTCCGCGAGCTCGTCGGTGACGAACCGCTTCGAGTTCTTCAGCGTCTTGATCTCGCGGTAGTGCTCGGGCACCTGATCGGCGACCGACTTGCCGACCTGAATGTAGTAGCCGTCCGTCTTGTTGCGGTCGACGGTGACGTGGCTGAGCCCGTGCTCTCGCTTCTCGCGCTCCGCGAGCCCGTCGAGCCACGAGTTCACGCCCTCGTGGCGGTCGATCAGGTCGTCGAGCTCGTCGTCGTAGCCGCGCTTCAGGAGTCCGCCGCTCGTCTTCGCCTTGGGCGGATCCTCGGCGAGGGCGTCGGCGAGCTCTTCCCGGAGCGCGGCCGCGCGGTCGCGGTCGACCCTACCGAGCACGGCGGCCGCGGGCGAGTCGGCGAGGGCGGTGTCGTCGAGCGCGTCCGCGAGGGCGGGCAGCAGCGCGAGCGTGTCGCGGATCGAGAGCAGTTCGCGCGCGCCCGCGCTCCCGCTCGTCGTGCGCGCCGCGAGGCGTTCGAGGTCGTAGGCGTCGCCGAGCACCTCGCGGAGCCGGTCGCGGGCGAGCGCCGCGGACGCCAGCGCCTCGACCGCGTCGAGCCGGTCGTCGAGCGTCTCGCGGTCACGTCGCGGCCGGGTGAGCCACTCGCGGAGCAGTCGGCCGCCGGCTGCGGTGACGGTGTGGTCGACCGTGTCGAACAGCGAGCCGTCGGCGTCGCCCCGCATCGTCTCCGTGATCTCGAGGTTGCGCTGCGTGGTCGCGTCCACGTCGACGCGGTCGTCCGCGCCGTACGCCGTCAGGCGGGTCATCGAGGCCAACACGCCCGCCCCCGTCTCCGCGACGTACGAGAGGACCGCGCCCGCGGCGCGGACGGCGAGCGTCGAGTCGAGCCCGACGCTGTCGGTCGTCTCGCGGCCGAACTGCTCCCGTACCGCGTGCTCTGCGCGCCCGGTCGCGAACGCCTCCGCGTCGAAGGCGGTGACGCGTCCCGAGAGGTCCTCGCGGACCGCCCCGAGCAGGCCGTCGTCGTTCCGGACCTGCGGACCGGGCAGCACCTCGGCCGGGTCGAACCGGTACAGCTCCGCGCGCAGGTCGCCCCCGTCGTCGACGGTCGTGGCGAGGAACCGCCCCGTGGTCACGTCGGCGAACGCGAGGCCGTACGGCCCGTCGTCGGCGGGTCCGTCCGCCGCGCCGCGCCCGTCCTCCTCGCGGACGACCGCCGCGAGGTAGCGCGCGTCGTCGTCGCTCGTCTCCAACACCGTGCCCGGCGTGACGACGCGGACGATCTCGCGGGCGTGGTCGCCGCCCTCGGTCTCGTACTGGTCCGCGACCGCGACCCGGTAGCCGCGCTCGACCAAGGCGTTCACGTACGGCGTCAGCTCCGAGAGGGGCACGCCCGCCATCGGGTACGACGAGCCGTGGGAGGACTTCTGCGAGATCGACAGATCGAGCTCGTCGGCGACCAACTCCGCGTCGTCCGCAAAGAACTCGTAGAAGTCGCCGCACTGCATCGCGAGGACGTCCGCGTCCGTCTCCGCCTTGAGATCGAGGAACTCCCCGACGATCCCCGTTGCCATATGTCCCTACTCCCGCCGTGCGCGGCTAAAACCCTGCGGGTGTCCGTCCGGTCGGCCCGAGCCCCGCCGCGCGCCGGCGCGCCGTCATCCCAGCCGGTTCCGCTTCGTCGACGCCCGGTGAGCGATCCCGGACGCCCCGAACACGAGCGTGAAGAGCGCCGCGTACGCGTACCCGGAGACCGCGCCGAACGGGGCGGTCCCGGTCCACCCCGCCGTCGCCAGCAGCCCGCAGACGACCGCGAGCCCCACGTAGTACTCGGCCCAGAGGATCTCGTTCTCCGAGACGATCTCCAGGTACACCTCCAGCTGTCGGCTCTCCTCGGTAAGCGACACCAGCCCCCGGTCCGACTCGTAGTCGATGAACCCGCTCGCCGCCAGCTTCGGCAGGTGCGACTGGTGGAGCGCGGTGTACACGCGCTTGCGCTGCTTGTACGTCACCGCCGGAACCTCGACGTCGTTCTCCCACGCGGCCAGCTGCTCGGCGATATCCCTGACGCGCGCCTCGGTGCCGTTGGTCTTCAGGTACTTGATCACGTTGCGACGCCGCCGATTGCTCAGCGCGGTGAACACCTCGTCGCGCGAGGGGCCCTCACCGTCGGTGTCCGACGACGCCGCTTGTTTGGCGAGTTGTGGTGTCATAGCTCATACATGCCGAATGAGAGTACGGTTATCATGGGAGGATATATCACTTCGCATTGTACCCACTAGAGCCGGTCCCGGAAGATTCGCCCGAACAGAAGCGTACACACTCGCCGTACTTCGGGCGTTCTTGGCGTCTCCGACACAGTTCATCACATCGATACAAGTGGGTTTGTCCGGGCGCTGTAACGATGTTGTGGGCCGGAGAGCCCGCGTCGGACGCGGTAGGCGGCGCATACATAGGTCGGTGCGTCGCGTTCGGACCAGCATGAACGTGTCACGAGACTCGGTCGTCGGTCGCCTCCGGCAGCCCGCGCGCGCCGTCGTCGGTCGCCTCCGGCAGCCGGAGTACACCGGTGCGAACCGGTGTCTCCCCTGTACGGCCGTCAACGTCGGCATCGCGGCGGCCGGGGCGGGAGCGGTGGCCGCGGTGGGCGCGCCGCTACTCGGGGCGGTCGGGTTCGGCGGCGCGCTCGGAGCCATCTGGCTCCGCGGGTACCTCGTTCCCGGGACGCCGGAACTCACGAAGCGCTACCTCCCGGAGCGGGCGCTCGCGCTGTTCGGCAAGGCGCCCGGCAACGCCGAGCCCCGCGGGCTGGGCGTCGGTGAGGTAGACCCCGAAACGTACCTCCTCGACGCGGGCGTCCTCGTCGAGACGCCCGCAGGCGACGACTTCGCGTTCGCCCCCGACTTCGCCGCGTCGTGGCGGGCGGCGGCCGAGGACGGGGCGGGAGCGACGCCCGACGAGGGGAGACGGACCGACCGCGACGACCTCGCGGCGCTCGCGGCGCTCACCGGACTCGACCGGCACGAACTCTCAATCGACTGGCGGGGCGGCGCGGGGTTCGCGTACGCCGGCGAGGAGCGGATCGGTCACTGGGAGTCGCGGCCGGCGTTCCGGGCCGACGCCGCGGCCGACCGCGTGCTGACGGGGCTCGACGGCGACTGGGCGGATCGCCCGCTCGCCGAGCGGAGCGCGGTCCTCGGCGCCCTCCGGCTGTTCGTCGCGGAGTGTCCGTCGTGCGCCGGGGACGTGGCGCTCGAAGAGCGCGTCGTCGAGTCCTGCTGTTCCAGCTACGACGTGGTCGCCGGTCGCTGTGCGGGCTGTGACGCGCGGCTGTTCGAACTGCGACTGCCGGCGTCGCTCGCGGCCGCGAGCGAGTAGGAAGCCGAGGGAGGTCGGACGAGTCGAGAGGAATGGACGGTCAGTTTTCGGGGAGTGGGTTTCCTGGAAGTCGCGTCGGAGAGGCCTCAGCGTAGCCGCAGCTGTCGCAATACCGAGAAGCGGTTGACCCACAGCTGGGCGGCGCTGGCGGCGGCGAAGGCGCCGAGCGCGAGGCTGGTCCACAGCATGGGGTCGACCGCCGACACGAGCGGGACGTCGAGGAGCGCGGCGAGCACGACGAGCAGCGATCCCACCGCCAGCGCGCGGTACAGCTCCGACCACGTCGCGCCGCCGGGCGCGAGAATCTCCGTGTACAGGCGCACGTCGCGTGCGCGTCGAGAGAGTTCGAGCGTCTGCGACTCGCGGTCGTACGTTATCACGCCCGCCTCGGCCAGCTTCGGGAGGTGCGTCTGGACCAGCGACGTGTACACGCTCTCGCGACAGCGCTTCGGGGGCGGGGTCTCCCCCGTCTCGCGGCGCGCGACGAGCGTCGACAGCTCGTTGACCGAGACCGTCCCGCCGACGGAGCTGAGCTGTTCGATCGCGCGCCGTCGGCGCTCGTTCGCGAGGATGGCGTACACCTGTTCGGCCGGAAGCACGTCGTTTCGGAGTTTCATGGAGATGGGGGCCGGGCGGCCGCGCCCGGCGGCGCCCGAGTTCTGCTACTTCCTGCGTCTGACGGGGGTATATGTATGGGCTGGCTACCCGGGGAGACCGCCGATCGGGTGCGGGAGGTACGGGCCGCCTGCCGGGTTCGACCCGCCGAGTACGGTGTCCGTGCGGCGATCTGGGGTGTGGGTATGAATCGCATGCGGTCGCGATCCGCCACGGTAGGGGCGCCGGACCGCCCGTCGAACGCGACGTTTGACCGGTGGCGTGAAGGCTTCTACCGGCTGGAATCGGTCGTTCGACGGTGACGTGGGAGCGCGTAACTAGGTGGGTATCCCTCGGAGGAGAAAGTAACCGATTCGGTCAGCCCAGCGCGGACGGGGGGCGAGTCGGAGGAGACACCATGAGCAAAGACACAAACGACAAAATCGGACTCTCGCGGCGCAAGGTGCTCGCGGGCCTCGGCGCGGTCGGCGTCGCGTCCGCGGGCGCGGGACTCGGTACCACGGCGTACTTCAACGACACCGAGTCGTTCGACGGGAACACCCTCACCGCGGGCGAGCTGGACCTGAAGCTGGACTACAAGTCGACGTACCTCGGCGGCCCCGGGCGCCTAGACGACATCGAGGCGATGGGGTACCCTGACGTCGAGGACCTCGGCGACGGGCGCTACCTGCTCGACCAGACGCCCGCGCCCGGAGAGGGGCAGAGTTGGGAGGACTACGTGACCGGCGAGATCGACTTCTGTTCACCGGCGATGGACGAGTTCCTCGTCAACGGCGACGGGATCCCGGTGTTCACGCTCGACGACGTGAAGCCCGGCGACTCCGGCGAGGTGACGATCAGCCTCCACATCTGTGACAACCCCGCGTACGTCTACCTCGCGGGCGAGCTAACCCAGGCGGAGAACGGGCAGTCCGAGCCCGAGGCGGACGCGGACGACACGCCCGACCAGGGCGACCTCGCCGACGCCATCGAGGTCTGCGTCTGGTACGACGAGGACTGCGACAACGTGTACGAGCCCACGGGCACGGGCGAGCGGCAGGAGCTTGAGGTCGCCTTGGTCAGCGACACCTCCGACTCGATGAGCGGCGCGAACCTTTCGGCGCTACAGGCGGCCGCAACGAGCTTCGTCGGTAACCTCTCGTCGCCGGACGAGGCCGCCGCGATCTCGTTCGCGAGCGGCGCGTCGCTGGACCAGAAGCTGACGACCACCTACCAAGACGTCATCAACGCGATCAACAACTACACCGCGTCCGGCAGCACGAACGTCGCGGGCGGGATCAACGTCGCACAGACCGAGCTCACGAGCGGCACGAACGCGACGCCCGGCGCCTCGAAGGTCATGATCGTCTTGACCGACGGCTTCGAGAACGTCGGCGACGCTCGGACGGCCGCCACCGCGGCCAAGAACGCCGGCACGCGTATCTTCGGGATCGGGCTCGGCAACAACGTCGACGCCAGCCTCGTCCAGGACATCTCGTCGTCGCCCGGCGACGCGTTCCTCGCGCCCGACCCGGCCGACCTCGACACGGTCTACGCCGAGATCGCGCAGATCGTCTTAGCGGGCGAACAGAAGATCCTCTCCGGCACGATGAGCGAGGTCTTCGCGGAGCTGGCCGACGGCGAGGCGCTCGACGGCAACCGGCAGGAGGAGGGTCGGCAGCCGTACCCCGGCGCGACCACCCAGTGCATCGGCTTCGAGTGGACGCTCCCGGCGGATGTCGGCAACGAGATCCAGACCGACTCCGTGAGCTTCGATCTCGCCGTCTACGCCGAGCAGTCGCGGCACAACGACGACCCGCAGGTAGCGTTCAACGGGACCGACGTGAACAGCACCAGCCCCGGTCCCGCCCCCAACGGCACCGGCAACATGAGCGGTCAGAACTAGCTCCTCGGAGCGACGCGGCCCCGGACGACGAGACACGTCCGGTTCCCGGCTCGGCGCCTTCGGGCGGCCGACGCGGCGGTTCGCGACCGCCGCCGGGAGTTCCCTTCGGGGATGATACACAATGAACGACGACAAAATCGGACTATCGCGGCGCAAGATGCTGGTCGGACTCGGTGCGGTCGGCGTGGCCTCCGCGGGCGCGGGCCTCGGCACCACGGCGTACTTCAACGACACGGAGACGTTCGCGAACAACGAGCTGACGGCCGGTTCGCTCGACCTGTTCGTCCACGTCGACTACTCTGAGGACCAGGGCAACTACGCGCAGTACTCCACGGAGCCGGGAACGTACGTCGACGGGAACGTGGTCGGGATCGAGGGCCAAGGCTCGACGGGCGACCCCCTCAGCATCCGGGTCTCCGACCTGAAACCCGGCGACTCCGGCGAGGGCGAGTTCTGCTTCTCGATCGTCGACAACCCCGCGTACATGTGGATGTGCGGCGAGCTGACCGCGAACGCGGAGAACGGGCAGTCCGAGCCCGAGATGGACGACGACGACACCGGCGGCGACCCCGGAGACGGCATGGGCGAACTCGCGGACGCGATGCAGGTAACCGTCTCGTACTGTACCGACGACGGCGACGGCGGCAACGACATCGGCGACGAAATCGTCTCCGGCTCGCTGCGGGACGTGATGCTCGCGCTCCGGGCCGGCGTCCCGCTGTCCAGCGACGGCGATGCGAACGCGCCCCTCGCGGATCGTCCCACCTTCGCTGGCGTCACGGAGGCGTTCACCGACGGCGAACCGAACGTCGACGAGCAGTGCGTCTGCTTCACTTGGGAGGTGCCGACGAGCGTCGAAAACGAGATCCAGACGGACTCGGTCATGTTCGACTTCGAGTTCTACGCGGTTCAGGCTCGCCACAACGACGGGGCGCACAACCCCTGCGTCGACGAGACCGTCGTCACGGCGTACGACAACGACTGGAAGGGCCAGACGCTCGGCAACCCCACCGAGGGCAACGTCTACACCAGCGTCTCGTTCGGCCAGAACCAGACCGTTCTGAGCTTCGCGTTCGCCGACGACGGCGACGGGGTCGACTTCCTCGACACCGCGGACTACTCCAGCACGAATCTTCCGGTCGCGGTCGACGCGGACGATGACGGCACCCACGACTGGCAGCTCATCTGGCAGCCCAACGCCGGGTTCCCGGACGCGCCGTTCGGCTACCAGCCGAACAACGGCGGGAGCTACGGCGCCGCCGAACCGCTTCCGGCCGGCTTCTCGGCAGTGAAGGTCGGGAACACGATCGTGTTCGGAATCCCGAACAGCGACATCAACTCGACGTTCCGGCTGCTCGGGTACGGCAGCACCGGCGGCGAGGGACCCATCGCGGAGGTCAACGTCGACCCCTCGTTGGGCCCGGACTTCTACAACAGCGCGAACGCGATCGAGTTCAGCGACTGACGTGCTGACGACGTCGCTCGAAGCGGCGTGATCGCCTCCCACCCCGGACCCGCGCGGGCGGCCGGGACGACGGTTCGACTCCGTCGGTGGGACTCCCTTCGGGGATTCACAATCATGGCAGACAACGACAACATCGACTCCATCGGACTGTCGCGGCGGACCGTGCTGGCCGGCCTCGGCGCGGTCGGCGTGGCCTCGGCTGGCGCGGGTCTCGGTACCACGGCGTACTTCAACGACACCGAGTCGTTCGACGGGAACACCCTCACCGCGGGCCAGCTGGACCTGCTCGTCGACTGGCAACAGACCTACGACTTCGGCGAGGGCAACCAGTTCGTCAGCGCGCACCCGGACCACGACGGCGACGGCGAGCAGTCGATCGAGATCGACGGCGAGGTGTTCACGTACAGCGACTTCCCGGACGAGGACGACGAGGACAGCAACGGCGCGAACCTCCCGATCCTGGACTGCGAGACCATCCCGCCGCTGTCGGAGGCGGACTTCGGCACGGACCCAGTCACCGGCGAGGAGATGGAGACGCTGGTCCAGCTCACCGACGTGAAGCCCGGCGACTCCGGCGAGATCACCTTCTCGCTCCACCTCTGTGACAACCCCGGCTACATCTGGATGCAGGCGAGCGACGTCGACGACGACGGCGGCACCGCCACCGAGCCCGAACTGATTGTCGACCCCGACAACATGGGCGACCTCGGCGACGCGATCCAGGCGAAGCTCTGGTACGACGAGGACTGCGACAACGTGTACGACGGCGCGGAGCCGGTCGACATCATGCTCACGCTGGACTTCTCGGGGTCGATGCTGTACGATCAGTTCGACGGCGTGGTGAGCGAGGACAACATCACGGTGGGCGGGACCACCTACGACGAGACCACGAAGATCGACCTCGTCGAGCTCGGCACCCGCCAGTTCGTCGACTACCTCGAGTCGCAGGGGTCGGACGTCCAAGTCGGCGTCACGTACTTCGACGGCGAGGGGAGCGGCGACACCGAGCCTAGGACCGGGCTCCTCCAGCCGCTGACGGCCGACCTCGACGATGTCGACGACGCGCTCGACGGGCTCCGGAAGAAGCTCGCGAACGTCGTCAGCGGGACGAACAACGACCCCGACATCGACGACAGCGACGCGGACCCGTTCTCGAACGCGAGCGGCATCGCGACGGGGACGTACATCGGCGAGGGCGTCAACGACGCGCAGGCCGAACTCGACGCGAACGGCCGCGGCGGCGTCGAGTTCCGGAACATCGTCCTCTCCGACGGAGATGGTGTACACGTTCGTCGCGGGGTTCGGCGACGAACGTGTACACCATCTCCGTCGGC